>CAJWMX010000638.1 GCA_913043805.1 uncultured Acidobacteriota bacterium
GAGCGAGTGCCAGCGGTGCAGCGTCGGAAGTGGTTCGTTGCCAGCTGCCTCCGGGTACCATGACGCACATCGCCGGCCGTACGGGCGGCGTTCGTATCCCCAACACCCGAGGTCACTACCCATGAGCGAGCGACAGCAGATCAATTTCACCATCGTGCCGGACGAGTCGTCGGACGTGCCGAGGACCTATTCCAACTTCTGCGCGATCTCCCACACGCCTTTCGACTTCACCCTCACATTCTGTGAAGTGATGCCTCCCACCGAGCAGACGGTGCGCGATGCCGGCGAGCAGCGCGTGCTGAAGGCTCCGGTCCGCCAACGAGTGGTCGTCCCGATGGCGTTCGTGCCCAAGCTCATCAATGCGCTCGAGGAACATCTGCGCGCCTGTACTGAGGGGGCGCCGGGTCAGGGAGGATGGGGCAAGGAGGTGCACTGACCAGGCCGGGCGAGTCGAGGCGCCCAGCCTGTTAACATGGCGAGATGGCCAGGAAAGCCCCTCAGGTACCGCCACCACACCACGACCGTACCGCCACGCGACGCATCCTGCGCCGGCTAGAGTCCCAGCATCCCGACGCCGACACGGAACTGAACTACACGAGCGCCTACGACTTGCTCGCCGCAACGATCCTCTCGGCCCAATGCACCGACGAGCGGGTGAACCAGGTCACCCCGGCGCTCTTCGCTCGTTATCCCACACCGGCGTCGCTGGCCGAGGCGACGCCGGAGGAGCTCGAGCCACAGATCAAGCCGACGGGCTTCTTCCGTTCGAAGTCGCGTTCTCTGGTCGGTATGGCCCAAGCGCTCACGGCTGACCATGGCGGTGAGGTGCCGGCCGACCGCGACGCCCTCGTCAAGCTGCCCGGGGTTGGGCGAAAAACCGCCAATGTAGTGTTGGGGCACGCGCTCGGGGTGCCGGGGTTGCCGGTGGATCGGCACGTGCTCAGGGTGGCGAACCGGCTCGGCATCGCTCGCTCGCGGGATCCGGTCGTTGTCGAGCAGCAACTTAGAGACATGCTGCCGCCGAAGCGATGGACGCAAGCCTCCGACACTCTGATCCTGCATGGCCGCCGCGTCTGCAAGCCGAAGCCGCTCTGTGACCGGTGCCGCGTCCGAGAGGACTGCCGGTTTCTCGCTGACGGCGGCGAGGTGCGGCCCGCCCGCGGCAAGGGACGGGGGCGGTGACCCGCGCCCGGTTCGAAGAACTGGTGACCGAGGCGATGGATCGGTTGCCGGCCGCGTTTCGCGCCGAGATCAAGAACGTCGCGGTCGTGGTCGAGGACGAGCCGACGCTCGAGCTGCTGCAGTCCGTGGGGATCGACCCGCCCGATACGTTGTTCGGGTTCTACGAGGGGATCCCGCTGCCGGAGCGGCAGTGGGCGCATGGCAACATGCTGCCTGACCGGATATCGCTGTTTCAGGCACCGATGGAGGCTGACGGCGAGACCGAGGCGGACATGATCGTCGCCATTGGTGAGACGCTCATCCACGAGTTTGGTCACTACTTCGGCTTGAGCGAGGAGGAGATCGAGGAGATCGAGGAACGGTACTGGCGAGGCGCGATCGGTGACTGAACGCGGTCGCGCCCCTGGTGCACGCCGGCCGGTCAAAAAGCGATTCGGACAGCATTTCCTGGAGACGAACTGGGTCCGAAAGGTGGTGGCGGCTATCGCCCCCCGTCCGGACGAGTTCTTTCTCGAGATCGGACCCGGAAGGGGGCAGCTCACGACCCCGCTGGCTGCCGCGGGAAGCCGGGTGGTCGCCATTGAAGTCGATCGCGACCTAGCCGATGACTTGCGCCAGACGTCGGCCGCCGGAGTCAACGTCGTCACCGACGATGTGCTGGAGGCTGACATCCTGGCGCACCTGGACCGGGCCTGGGGCACGGCCCGGCCGGTCCGGGTCGTCGGCAATCTGCCCTACAACCTCTCGTCTCCGATTCTGTTTCGCCTTCTCGAACTGCACCGTACTGACCCGCGTTTCATCGACGCCACTCTGATGCTCCAGCGCGAGGTGGCCGAACGCGTGGCAGGCCGGCCTGGCACCCGGGACTATGGCCCGCTCGCCATCCTGTGTCAGCTCTCGGCCGAGGCCGACGTGGTGCTTCGGCTGCCGCCCGGCGCGTTCCGTCCCCCGCCGCGGGTCGAGTCGGCGCTCGTCCGTCTCACGTTCCGGCCTCCGCCGGTCGAGCTTGGCGACCCCGCGCTGTTCAACACGATGGTCAGGTCGCTGTTCTCACAGCGACGCAAGACCTTGGCAAACGCACTCCGGCCGTTCGCCGCCTCTCTGACGGACGCATCCCCACGCGCGTTGCTCGAAACGGCGGGATTGGCCGCCGGGG
>CAJWMX010000639.1 GCA_913043805.1 uncultured Acidobacteriota bacterium
CGGCGCCGGGGCGGGGGCCGGCACCGCCGGGGTCTTCCGGGTATCGCAAGCTGGAACGCTCGTGGGTATCGAGCCGCCTCCGGCTGGACGCAATCTGGAGATCAAGCCTTACACCATCGGTGGCGTCACCCGTGACCAGGTTGGCAACCCCGCCGGCGGAAACGTGAGCGATGGCGACGTCGGTCTCGACGTGAAATACGGGATCACCGATGCGCTGACCGCCGACCTCACCTACAACACCGACTTCGCGCAGGTCGAGGTGGACGAGCAACAGGTCAACCTGACGCGGTTCAGCCTCTTCTTTCCGGAGAAGCGGGAGTTCTTTCTCGAAGGGCGCGGAATCTTCGACTTCGCTCGGGGCGGATTCAGGGCTGGTGGCGGCGGTGGCTTCTTTGGCGGAGGGAACGCACCGACGCTGTTCTATAGCCGTCGGATCGGACTGCAGGCCGGAGAGGTGGTGCCGATCCTCGGGGGTGGGCGCGTAACCGGCAAGGTCGGCGCATTCGATGTCGGCGCGCTGAGTATCTCCACCGACGACCAGGCGTTGGGGGCGGCCGAGTCGACCAACTTTACCGTGGTGCGGCTGAAGAGGGACATCCTGCGGCGGAGCGCGATCGGTGGGCTCTTCACCAACCGGTCGGTGTCGCTCGATGGCGACGGATCGAGTCAGACCTACGGGCTCGACGCGACGCTCGCGTTCTTCGAGAACGTCGAGGCGGTTGGCTACTACGCTCGGACCCAGACGCCCGGGATTTCCAGCGAAGACACGAGCTACCAGGGACGCTTTCTCTATGCCGGCGACCGCTATGGCATGCAGGTCGAGCACCTGGTGGTGGAGGACAAGTTCAACCCGGAGGTCGGATTCCTGCGGCGAGACAATTTCCGTCGCACCTTCGCCGAAGCGCGCTTCAGTCCCCGTCCCGCCTCGATTGACTGGGTGCGGCAGTTCCGTCTCGTCGGCAGCATCGACTACATCCAGACGGCCGATACCGACGTGCTCGAGACCCGGACCAACACGCTGCAGTTCCAGACCGAGTTGCAGAACAGCGACACCTTCGGCGTCAGTCTCGCCGACAACTACGAACTGCTACTCAGTCAGTTCAGTCCGGGTGGCGCTGATTTCTCGATTCCGCTCGGTGGCTATGCGTTCACTGACGTACAGGCGATCTACCGCCTTGGCGAGCAGCGGCCGTTCAGTGGCGGGGTCAGCCTCCAGCGCGGCGGATTCTTCGGGGGGGACATTACCGCCGTGGGCCTGCAGGGCGCCCGGCTCGCCGTCCTGCCGGAACTCTCCATCGAGCCCAGCCTGTCGTTCAACTGGATCGACACCCCGTATGGTTCGCTGCGGACCGACTTGGTCGTCACCCGTGTGAACTACGCGTTCAGTCCCTGGATGTTCTTCAGCGGGCTGGTGCAATACAACTCGGCCAACGACACCGTCAGCAGCAACCTGCGGTTCCGCTGGGAGTACAGCCCGGGGAGCGAGATCTTCGTGGTCTACACCGAGGACCGCGATAGCTCGACGCTCCGGCCGAACCGCTTCACCGAGCTCCGCAACCGCGGATTCGTGGTGAAGCTGAATCGGTTGTTCAGGTTCTAGAGGCGGTGGGGAGTGTCCGGGCGCCTCAAGGCTTTGGGCTTCAGGCTCCAGGCTTCAGGCGCTCGAAAGCGCGCGAACCGGCCAAACGAGAACAGCTGTGTGAGAGTGGTCAGTGTTCTTGATCTTGCCGAAGCCTGTAGCCCGAAGCCTGCGGGGGGCGAGGACTCAGCCCCCGCCTAGAACATCGCCACCGGATTCGCCGGCGATCCCGTTCCGCGAGCGACGTTGAGCGGCAGCAGCATGAACATGAACTCGTGCCGCCCTTCCTCGGCGCAGGCTTCGGCGATCGGTTCGAGCCGGGCGTTGTCCAGCAGCGCGACGCCGAAGTTGAACAGCACCCCATGCACCGGCCAGGGGAGTCCAGCGCCGCCCATGCCGGCGTCCATCAGGTCCCAGCCGAGCAGTGCCACGTCGTGATCGCGGATGAACTCGGCGCAGCTGGCATGGAGGCCGGCGCCGGCGCTGGCGCCCGCTTCGGTCGCGGCTTCCCAGCCGCTATGCACAAGCAACGCGTCGCCCGCGTCGACCGAGACCCCCTGGTCCTCGGCGATGGCAGCGAGCTCGTCGCCGGTGACCGGGTCTTCGCGCGTGACGTGGGGGACGCCACGGTGGCCGGGCACGTCGATGAGCACGCCCTTGGTGATGATGCCGCCCTTCCAGTGGGTGATGTCGGCGAAGTGGGCGCCCTGGGTCGTGACCTCTTCGGTATGGTCACGGCCCTGCCACATTCC
>CAJWMX010000640.1 GCA_913043805.1 uncultured Acidobacteriota bacterium
TCTTGCCGGTGGTGCCCCAGTTCCACGCGATGGCGTGGGGACTGCCGTATGCCTGCGCGCTGGCCGGATCCGAGGTCGTGATGCCGGGCCCACATCTTCAGCCAGAGCCGCTGGCCGAGCTGATCGAACGCTATCAGGTGACGGTGGCCGCTGGTGTGCCGAGCATCTGGAACGGCCTGTATCACGAGCTTCGGAGATCGCCACGAGACGTCTCCTGTATCCGGTCGCTGGTGGTGGGGGGCTCGGCCATGCCCCGTTCGCTGGTCGAGGGCTACGAGCGGGACCTCGGAGTGAACGTCGTGCACGCGTGGGGGATGACCGAGCTGTCGCCGCTCGGTACCGTGTCGCGTCTGCGCGCGGCGCACGCCACGCTGCCCCAGGCCGAGCAGTGGGACATCAAGGCGCGACAGGGGTATGCGCTCGGGGGGGTGGAGCTTCGCATCGTGGGCGACGACGGCGCCGAACTGCCGTGGGATGGCAAGAGGATGGGCGAGCTGCAGGCGCGGGGGCCATGGGTGATCCGCAGCTACTACCAGCGCGAACCGTCAGCGGACCACTTCACCGACGATGGCTGGTTCCGGACGGGGGACGTGGCGACGATCACGGCCGATGGGTACATGACCATCACCGACCGGACCAAGGACCTGGTCAAGAGCGGCGGCGAGTGGATCTCAACCGTGGCGCTCGAAGGGGCGTTGATGGCGCACGAGGGAGTGCTCGAGGCGGCGGTCATCGCGGTGCCTGACGAGCGCTGGTCCGAGCGCCCGCTGGCCGTGGTCGTGCGGGTGCCTGACGGCGCCGTGACCGAGGAAGCACTGCGCTCGGCCTTGCTCGAGCAGTTCGCGAAGTTCGAAGTGCCGGACCGGGTGCTGTTCGTCGATGAGCTGCCGAAGACGAGCGTCGGAAAATTCGACAAGAAGGTGCTTCGTGCCCGCGTGGCGGACGGCTCGCTCGCCTAGTCCCCCGTATCCGTGATTCCTTGCATAACTCCCGGGCGGGGCATCCCGCCTGCCGGCGTTGCTCTTCGGTCGAGAATGCCCGATTTACTCCCTCATCGCGCCTGGTCAGCCGGGCGCCGCGCTCAGGGACTGATGCAAGGAATCACGGATACGGGGGACTAGCGATACGCCTGGGGCACGTGATACTCGCTCGATACCGGGCCGATGCTGCTGACGTAGATGAGGCGCATGGGACGGGTGGCGTCGAGCTCCTCGCCGTAGACCACCAGGAACTGGCCGTCGAGATCCTCGAGCGTGCTGACGCGGGTAGGCGCGTCGTACTCGCCCTTCAGCGAGAGTCCCAGCTCGCGTCCGTCCTGCACCACCCAGAGCTGTTCGGGAGAGAACTCGTCAGCCGAGTCGCCGGTGATTCCTACCCAGAAGGCCTGGGCCGGCGGACCGGCGTTCAGCAGGCCGCTGGCGAGTCCGTCGTAGAGCTGGTCTCCCAGGGCGCACGCTCCCAGTCGTGGTGGGTTGAGATACGCAATCCAGAGCGTGAGATCGATCTCGTCGCCGAGGACCGCTTCGATCGGGACGAGGCTACCCTGGTCGAGCATCCCGTCCCAGTCCGGGCACTGGGCGTCGGCGGTCGCCGGAAGAAGGACGAGAGCGGCGAGCAGCAGGGCGCCAGCCACGGTGCGACCCGTCATCGGGAGGCCTCCGGCAGCACGCAGATGTGCGAGTTCGCCATCGGCCCCAGGTCATAGATGTCGACCTCGTGGACTGCCTGATCGCGCAGCGAGACGCACTGGGCTTCGTCGTGATAGCGAGGTTCGCCCACGACCGGCCAGACCTGCCTGGGGGGCGTGGCGCTGAGGGAAGTGTCGGGCGGCGGGAGGTAGTCTTCGGCGCGGATGTCTCGGCCGGTAACATGGTTGTAGCTCTCGATCACCAGGCCGAAGATGATCTCCAGTTCTGCCATCGATTGCGGCTTGAACAGGAGGATGTAGTCATCAAGCGTAGGATGTCTGGCGCCCCAGCGGGCGTTGACCGCTTCGCGGATATGAGTCTCCGGCAGGTTGAGGTGCAGGCTCCCGTCGGCGTGGATGTGACCGAACGTCCCCTGGGCGCCAGCGCGGACGCTTGTGCCTGACGGTTGCGCGACATGTTCGGGTAGCCAGAGATCCCGGGCGCCCACGACAAAGGCGGGGCGGTTCTCGACGTCGGGGAGAGCCAGGGCAGCGCGAAACAGCTGGTCGTGAACGCTGACACGGGGGCCGACCTGCACCTGCATGTGAGGCACGGCCGTCGTGACTGGCGGGCGGTCCGTCTGGCGTTCCGGCAGCGTGTCCTGCGCCGTGGCCGCGGGGGCGACGAGCGCGCACGCCGTAAA
>CAJWMX010000641.1 GCA_913043805.1 uncultured Acidobacteriota bacterium
GCGGGCACGGCTCGGTACCGATGCCCATCGCGCGTTGGCCGAGGAGTTGGCTCGGGCCGGAGGGACGTGAATCCGATGCGCAGACCACGGCCGCTGTCCCCTGGAGACCAGGTGGCACTTGTGGCTCCGGCCAGCCCTTTCGAACAGGAGGCGTATGAGGCGGGCGCCGCCGAGATCCGGCGGCTGGGTCTGGTACCGGTGCCGGCCCGTGACGCGTTCGCGCGACGCGGGTACACCGCTGGCGATACGGCCACGAGAGCCCGGTCGTTGCTCGAGGCGTGGCGGGATCCGGAGATCGCAGGCCTCATCGGGATCCGCGGCGGTTACGGAAGCGCACAGGTGCTGCCCCTGCTCGACCCGGAGCTCATCCGCACCGCTCGGAAGCCGTTCATCGGCCACAGCGACCTGACGGCACTGCTGGTCTATCTTGGGCAGGTGTGCGGGCTGGTCAGTTTCCATGGGCCGCTGGCGGTGAACTTCGGGGCACAGAGCTCTGGCTACGATCAGCGCTCGCTGCTCGAGGCCGTGACACGGCAGAGCCCGATGGGAGCGCTCCCGATGACGGGAGTCGAAGTCGCGAAGCCAGGGGACGCTATCGGACCGCTCTTGGGCGGGACGCTGACTCAACTGGTGGCCTCGCTCGGCACTCCGTATGCGTTTGACCCGCCAGACGGTCACGTCTTGTTGCTCGAGGACGTCGGAGAGCGGCCGTATCGGCTGGATCGCATGGTGACCCAGCTGGCGGCGAGCGGGGTGCTCGCCAAAGCCTCGGCTGTGGTGTGCGGGGAGTTTCCCGGTTGCGATGAAGCGTGTGGGACGCCGACCGCACGCGGGGTGTTGATGGACCTGCTTGCTCCCGTCGCCGGGCCGGTGCTCTTCGGGTTTCCGACTGGACACACGCGCGGTCCCGCCTTGACCGTCCCGCTCGGGGTGAAGGTGCGGGTGGCCGGCGAGACCGAGGCGGAAGTCGAGGTGCTGGAATCAGCGGTGGAGTCGCGATGACCATACATCTCATCGGTATCTGTGGCACGGCCATGGCGACACTGGCCGTGATGCTACAAGACCGTGGCTACCGCGTGCAGGGATCGGACCAGCATGTGTATCCGCCGATGAGCGACTTTCTGGCCGCGCGCGACATCACCGTTCTCGATGGTTTTGACGGGGAGCGGATCGACGACAGTCTCGATCTGGTGGTCATTGGGAACGCCGTGTCCCGGGGCAACCCCGAGGTCGAGGCGACCCTCGACCGGAAGATCCGGTATCGCTCGCTGCCGGAAATGGTGCGCGAGACCTTCCTGTGGGAGCGTCGTTCCCTGGTGGTGGCTGGGACCCACGGGAAGACCACCACGACGTCGTTGCTGGCGTGGGTTCTCACGGCCGGAGGTCGGGATCCCAGCTTCCTGGTGGGTGGCGTGACGGGGAACTTCGGGTCCAGCTACCGGCTGGGGGCGGGGCCTGAGTTCGTGATCGAAGGGGACGAGTACGACAGCGCATTCTTCGACAAGACCGCGAAGTTTCTGAAGTACGTCCCGGACGTCGTGGTGCTCGGAAACCTGGAGTTCGACCACGCCGACATCTACGCCGATGTCGACGGCATCCGTCAGGCGATGGCGCGACTCGTGTCGCTGCTTCCGTCGCGAGGGCGTCTCATGGTGGGGGGCGACGACCCGGAGGCTCTTGCCCTCGGCCGGGCCGCTCCCTGTCCGGTCGAGACGTTTGGGCTCGGGGAGCGGGCACAGTGGAGGGCCAGGGAGGTCGTGGCCGACGTCGGGTCGACCCGGTTCGTGGTAACCCATGATGGGCAGACGGAGGCGACGGTCACCCTCCCTCTCGTGGGCGCGTTCAACGTGCGCAACGCCTTGGCCGCGTTCGCCGTGGCGCGGCACGTGGGCCTCGATGGGGAGTCCATTGCGAGGGCGCTGTCCGAGTTCCAGGGTGTGCGCCGTCGACTCGAAGTGAGAGGGAGAGCGCGGGACGTCACGGTCTTTGACGACTTTGCCCATCACCCCACCGCGGTCCGAGAGACCCTGGCCGGTGTGCGGGCGGCCCACCCCGACCGCCGGATCTGGGCGCTCTTCGAGCCTCGGTCGGCCACCGCGTGTCGCCGGGTTTTTCAACGGGACTTCGAACGTGCGTTCGATGCGGCCGACGAGGTAATCATCGGGCGGGTCTTCCGCGCGTCGTTACCCGACGAAGAACGGCTGTCGGAAACCGAGCTGGTCGACGGCATCTCTCGCGGTGGCCCATGCGCGAGACATCTGCCGGACGTCTCCGCGATCGTCGAAACGGTGGGGGCGGAGGCGGGCGCAGGGGATCTCGTCGTCGTGA
>CAJWMX010000642.1 GCA_913043805.1 uncultured Acidobacteriota bacterium
GTCGGCTCACTCCGTCTGGCCTGGGCCTGGACGATGGAGCAGGGTCTGCAGGAAACCACGCCGCTTGTCCACGACGGGATGATGTTCCTGGTGCAGGCCTGCGACTACGTCGAAGCGCTCGACGTGCGCGACGGCTCGCGCATCTGGGAATACCGACGCGACCGCGTGGAGCACCCGGCCAACCTCGCCTGCGCCAATCGCAGCGGCGCGCTCTACGACGACAAGATCTTCCTCGGCACGCACGACGCGCACCTGCTGGCGCTCAACGCCAGAACCGGCGAAGTCGAGTGGGACGTGCAGGTGGGCGACTGGACCATCGGCCAGCACTACTCCGGCGGTCCGATGGTGATCAAGGGACGGGTCGTCATCGGCATGTCGGGCTGCTATCACCTCAACACGCGTTGCTGGGTCTCGGCGCACAATGCCGACACCGGCGCTGAGGAGTGGCGCACCTACACCATCCCCGGACCCGGCGAATTCGGGTATGACACCTGGGGCGACGTACCCGAGGAAGACCGTCGCGGCGGCTCCCCCTGGAACTCGCCCAGCTACGACCCGGAGCTCAACCTGATCTACACCGGCGTCGGTGTCCCGATCCCCTGGGGCTCGGTGCAACGCGGTACCGGTGACGGCGACGTCCTCTACACGAATTCCACGCTCGCTCTGAATGCCGATACGGGCGAGATCGCCTGGTATTTCCAGCACATCCCGAACGACGAGTGGGACCTCGACCATCCGTTCGCGCGGCTCGTGGTCGAGACCGAGGTCTCCCCCGGCGACGTCGAGTGGCGGAACAACGGCATCACCTCGGGGAACCGCCGCAAGATCGTGACCGGCATTCCGGGAAAGACGGGCATCGTGTGGGCGCTCGACGCGGCCACCGGCGCCTTCCTCTGGGCCCAGCCCACCAACACCCAGAATGTGGTGGCAGAGATCGACGCCGAAAGCCGGCGCGTCATCCTGAACCAGGAACTCAAGTTCCCGGAAGTCGGCGAGCCGGTCTTCGTCTGTCCCAGCTTGATCGGCGGCATCAACTGGCAGGCCACCGCCTACAACCCCGGCTCCAACACGCTGTTTGCCCCGACCAACGACGTCTGCATGGACCTCACGCTGAACGAGTTCCGTGACCGCCCGGGTCGCCACCATGGCTCGGCGCGGGTCAACCGGTCGATCGCCCCCGAGGCCGATGGCCAGGTAGGCATGTTCACCGCGATGGACCTGGCCACCGGAGAGCCCCGGTGGGTGTACCGGCAACGTGCCGGCATCGGGGGTTCGGTTCTCAGCACGGGCGGCGGGCTGGTGTTCGTGACCGATGACGCGCGCCGATTCCGCGCCTTCGATGTCTCGACGGGTGATGTGCTGTGGGAGCAGATCCTCAACTCGAGCGCGGGTGGCTTCCCGGTGTCCTACGAGCACGACGGCGTGCAGTATGTGGCCATCGCCACCGGCGGCGGTGTCAACCACCGTGGCCTGACGCCCGAGATCAGGCAGCCACCACGCGGCAACACGCTCTTCGTCTTTCGGCTTCCCTAATCGCCGCGACGAATCTCGTTGCTCTCGTAGTGCTCCGCGCCTATCTCCGCTTCTTTCGCGAGACCGACGAACTGGTGCGGCTCGTCCAGCTGCAATCCATGGCGCTGGGGTTCAGCGTCTGGTTCTTCGTGTTCGTGGCTTGGGAGCTGTTCATTCAGGCAGGCGCCTCCCCGCTCTTCTACGACGCTGCACTCATCGTGCCGCTCCTCTCTGGCTTCTTCGGGCAGTTCTTCTTCACCTGGAGGTACCGATGATGAGGAACCGACTCCGCGTGCTGCGCGCCGAACGCGAGTGGTCGCAAACGGTCCTGGCCGAACAGCTGGCGGTGTCTCGACAGACGGTGAACGCGATCGAGACGCGGAAGTACGACCCGGCCCTGCCGCTGGCCTTCAAGATCTCGCGTCTGTTCGAGATGCCGATCGAGGAGATCTTCGACCCGGATGGGCAGTAGGACCTATCCGGCCTCGGCGGGGGGATGCACCCGACCCAGCTGAAGACGCCAGCCCTCGGCATCCCTCCGCGCCACCGCCGTGAACCGACGGCGGCGCCCCCTGAAGCGGATCAGGCCGTCGACAAGGGCCTGCGACGCTGACAGCGGGAGCACGATGTTGATGTCCAGCTCCAGCTCTTGCCCCGGGGAATTCTTCGCCTCCGGCCCCCGACGCGCGATCTCCTCGCGATACATGACGCGCACCGCCTCCCGGCCATCGGCATGCCCGCCAAACGCATCGAACCGGTGGCTGTCCTCGGCATAGACGCCGGCGATGCCATCGGCGTCGCCCTCGTTG
>CAJWMX010000643.1 GCA_913043805.1 uncultured Acidobacteriota bacterium
CAGCCCCTGGAAGAAGTCGGACGCAGCCACACTGCGCGCGCCGTTCGGCCCGTGCAGCTGCACGCTCGCGTCGAGCGCCACCAGGGTCGCCGGATAGTCGGCCGCGGGGTCAGCGTGGGCCAGGCTGCCGCCGAGCGTGCCACGGTTCCGAACCTGCGGGTCGCCAATGGCGGCCGCCGTCTCGGCGAGCGCGGGACACTGTTCGGCGAGCAGATCCGAAATCGCCACGTCGTGGTGCACGGTCGCGGCCCCCACCTCGATGGCATCTCCATCGGCCCGGATCCCGGACAGTCCAGGGATCCGCGCGATATCAATCAGCGTGGACGGCTCGTTGAGTCGCAGCTTCATCATCGGCACCAGGCTGTGCCCACCAGCCAGCAGCTTAGCCGCGCCGCCGGCCTCGGCCAGCTTGGCCACGGCGTCCTCGACCGAGGTTGCCCGTGCGTAGTCGAATGCGGACGGAATCACGACTGCCCTCCGTTGATGATCTGCCACAGCTTCTCGGGCCGCAGCATCATGTCGACGTGCTTCACTCCGAACTCGGACAACGCGTCGACCGCGGCCGAGACGATACACGGGGTCGATCCCAGGGTGCCGGCTTCGCCAACGCCCTTCGCCCCGAGCGGATTGACCGGAGTCGGGGTCACGGTGGATTCGAGCTCGAACCGGGGCAGGTCGGCTGCGCGCGGGATGGCGTAGTCCATGAACGAGCCGGTCAGCGGCTGGCCATCATCGCCGTAGGCCACTTCCTCGACCATGGCTTGCCCCACGCCCTGGGCGAGACCGCCATGGATCTGTCCCTCGACGATGAGCGGGTTGATGAGGTTCCCGGCATCATCGACCGCCACCAGTCGGAGCAGGGTCGGCTCGCCAGTATCCCGGTCGATCTCGAGCAAGGAGATGTGGCAGCCGAAGGGGTACGTGTTGTTCGCCGGCTCCCAGAACGCTTCCTCGCTGAGCCCTGGCGTCAGCCCCTCCGGTAACGGCACGGGAACGTAGGCGTAGGCGGCTACCTCGGCGATGGTCTTGCTCGAGTCGGGCGAGCCCTTGACCGAGATCTTGCCGTCGCCAAACTCCAGGTCGTCCTCGTGCGCCTCGAGCAGTGCCGCGGCGAACTTGGCCATCTTCGCCTTGACCTTCTCGCCCGCCATGTGGAGGACCGTGCCTCCCACCGCCTGTGAACGACTGCCGAACGTTCCGATGCCCTGCTTCACCACCCCGGTGTCGCCATGGTGGATGGTGACGTGTTCGAGCGGCACGCCGAACTGGTCTGACAGCATCTGCGCAAAGGTGGTCTCGTTGCCCTGACCGTGCGGCGACGCGCCGGTCGTCGCACTGATACGACCGTCGCGCTCAATGGTCACCTGCCCGTGTTCCCAGCCCCCGGTCGGCAGTGAGGCCGACGGACCAAGGCCGCAGACCTCCACATACATCGCCAGGCCGATCCCGACGAGCCGGCCCTCGGCGCGAGCGGCATCACGCTCCGCCTTGAGCTGATCCCAGTTGGCGGACTCCAGCGCCTTGTCGAGCGCCTTCCCGTAGTCACCCGAGTCATAGATGGCTCCCATCTGGGTGGTGTAGGGGAACTGGTCCGGCTGGATGAAGTTCCGGCGCCGCACCTCGCCCGGATCCATGCCGAGCTCGCGCGCCAGCATGTCCATGCCACGCTCGACGAAGTAGGTGGCCTCGGGACGTCCAGCCCCGCGGTAGGCATCGGTCGGCGTCTTGTTGGTGAACACCTCGGTCAGGTTCGTGCGAATAGCCGGGATGTCGTAGGTCGCGTTGGCCATCAACGTGGTCAGGGTCGGGATGGCCGCCGTGAGCAACATGTTGTAGGCGCCTATATCGGCGATGAGCCGGAGCTTCATCCCCAGCACCTTGCCGTCCTTCTTCGCCGCGATGTCGATGTAGCCGATGATGCCGCGCCCGTGGATCGTGCTCAGAAACGCTTCGGACCGGTCCTCGGCCCACTTGACGGGGACGCCAAGCTGCTTGGAGACGCCGGCAACGACATACTCCTCGCCGTAGATGTTGATCTTGGCGCCGAAGCCGCCACCGACCTCTGGCGCGATTGCCCGCACCTGGTCCTGCCCCATCCCGTTCATTCCCGCGATGAACGTCCGCAGGATGTGGGGATTCTGGGTGGACGACCAGATGGTCATCGAGTCCTTGCCGGGCTCGTAGTGGGCCACGACGCCTCGTGGCTCCATCGCGGTCGGCGCGAGTCGCTGGTTTACCATCCGCTGCGACACCACGACCTCGGCGTTGGCAAACGCCTCATCCACCGCGGTGTCGTCAACCGTAGACATGTCGGCCG
>CAJWMX010000644.1 GCA_913043805.1 uncultured Acidobacteriota bacterium
CGAGGGCGGCCGCACGGTCGGTTCGGGCACCATCACCGACATCGTCGAGTAGCTGGCGAGTGGCGAGGGGATGATGCTCCCCGGCGCTACTGAGAGTGGGCCGGCGAAGCCGGCCAGGCGGCGCGGCACGGGGCAATGGGGCCCCGTTAGTGACGGCGGGGGTTCGGGGCGTAGCCCCGAGGTAAATATGTTTTCCGACAAGATCCGGATTCGGCTGAAGGCCTACGACCACCGCGTGCTCGATCAATCGACGTCGGAGATCGTCGATACGGCTCGGCGTACCGGTGCTCGGCTGGGCGGCCCGATTCCGCTGCCGACCGACCTCAACAAGTGGACGGTGCTTCGGTCGCCCCACGTCGACAAGAAGTCGCGTGAGCAGTTCGAAATCCGCACGCACAAGCGCCTGATCGACATCTTCGAGCCCACCCCGCAGACGGTAGACGCGTTGATGAAGCTGGATCTGCCGGCGGGCGTCGATGTGGAGATCAAGGCCTTCGGGAAGGACAACAAGTAGCCATGGTCACCGGAATCCTCGGACGCAAAGTCGGGATGACCCAGCTGTTTAGCGAGGACGGCGAGGTGACCCCGGCGACCGTGATTAAGGCTGGACCCTGCGTGGTCGTGCAGCGCAAGACCGTCGAACGTGACGGGTACGACGCGGTGCAACTGGGCCTGGTCGAGGACCGACCGGCGCGGGCCAACAAGCCGACGGCCGGCCACTACCAGAAGGCCAACGTGCCCCCGACCCGCGTGCGCCGGGAGGTCCCGCTGGCGGAAGGCGGAGACCCGCCCGCGGAAGGCGATCAGGTCGTGGCGTCGCTGTTCAGCGATGGCGAGCAGGTGGACGTCATCGGGCTCAGCCGTGGCAAGGGGTTCCAGGGAGTGATGAAGCGTCACGGGTTCGCGGGTGGGCGAGCCACCCACGGGTCGATGTTTCATCGTGCGCCGGGGTCCATCGGGCAGTCGTCGTGGCCCTCACGCGTCATCAAGGGCATGCGGGGACCAGGGCGAATGGGCGGCGACCGGATTACGGTGCGGAACCTGCGAGTCATGCAGGTCGATGCCGAGCAGCACGTACTCGTCGTCAAAGGTGCGATCCCCGGGGCTCCCGGAGGATTGGTGATGATCCGCAAGGCGGTGGCTGGAAAAGCTGCGCCGAGCGAGGACAAGTAAGCAGGACCGACGGACGGACTACGACCATGACTGTGGATGTCGTCGATTCGCAGAACGAGAAGATCGGCTCACTCGAAGTTAGTGACGCGGTGTTCGGGGGACGTGTGAACACCGACGTGATCTGGGAGGCCGTGACTCACCAGCGCGCATGTGAGCGGCGCGGGACACACGCGACCAAGACCCGAGGCCTGGTCAGCGGCACCGGCAAGAAGCCGTGGCGGCAGAAGGGCACCGGTCGAGCCCGGGTGGGTGAGGCTCGGAACCCCATCTGGCGCGGGGGGGGCACGGTGTTCGGGCCGGAGCCACGGAGCTATGCCTACAACCTGCCGAAGAAGGTGGTGCGGGGCGCGCTTCGGGCCGCGTTATCACAGCGGTTCCAGGACGAGGCCGTGCTGGTCGTAGACGAGCTCGCTGCCGAAGAGCCCAAGACCCGTCAGGCCGTGGATCTGCTGGACCGTCTGGATGTAACCGGCAAGGCGGTGCTGGTCGATGTCAGTCCCGATTCGAACCTGTCCTTGGCGGTCAGGAACATCGTGGGCGTACAGATGACCTCGACCCGTCAGCTTGGTGCCCGAGACGTTGTCGACGCCGAGAGCGTGATCATGACGCGAGCCGCGGTAGAGCGGCTCGAACAGGTGCTGGGATCATGAAAGAAACCGAAGTGATCCGTCGCCCGCTCGTCACCGAGAAGACGACGCTCCAACGCGAGGACGGTCGCACGATCGTGCTCGAAGTGGCGCTGAAGGCGACCAAGGTCGAGATCAAGCAGGCGGTGGAGCGCCTGCTGGGGTCGAAGGTGGAGAGCGTCCGCACGGCGATCAGTCACGGCAAGGTCAAGCGTCAGGGACGCTACTTTGGCCAGCGGCCTGACTGGAAGAAGGCGTACGTGCGGCTCCGCGACGGCGAGAAGGTGCCGGAGTTCCTCGAGGGTTCATAACCGAAGACGGCAGACGGACATCATGGCCATTCGCAAGTACAAACCGACATCGGCGGGCCGGCGGTTCCAGACCGTACAGACGTTCGACGAGATTACGGAGACGACTCCGTACAAGCCGTTGACCGAGCCGCTGCACAAGTCCGGGGGGCGCAACAATCGTGGTCGGGTCACGATGTGGCAGCGTGGAGGCGGTCACAAACGCACC
>CAJWMX010000645.1 GCA_913043805.1 uncultured Acidobacteriota bacterium
CGGCGTGTGGGGGTCCTCGAATGCCGTGTGCGCCGTGAAGCGCACGCCGGCTGAAGCGTCCGTGTCGTAGACCTTGAACACCAGCGCCTCGTCGCGGGCCATCTGCGGGAACCAGTACCAGCGATGCGCCGGGTTGTAAGAGATGTGATAGGTCTCGCCGGTGCGGTAGCGATAGCGCCGCTCGTAGCGGATGAAGCCCTCTTCGGGGATCGTCTGCCCGTCGCACAGGGCCAGCGGCTCCTGCTCCACCCGTGGTGCGATGGAGCGCCAGGTCTGGATGATGGCGAAGCGTTTCTTCAGCGCCGCCTCGGCCTCGTCTTCGGGCAGGAAGTCGCGCGCGCGCTGGGGCGCCGAGCGCTCGGTGTAATCGTTGTGGACCGAGTGGACCGCCTTGCGCACCCGGTCGGCCTCCTGGCGCGACTGTTCGGCCGTGCGCAGCGTGTGGTCGAACACCAGCACCCTTGTCGCACCGCCGCTGTGGGCCTGAATCAGCGCCTCGGTCTCGGGGTAGTAGACCGAGCGCACCTCGTCCTCGTCGTAGAAGTCGCGCACCGTCGTGTGGTGATCGACGAACGCGAAGCCGTGGGACGGAAGCGTGAACTGCCCCGGATCCGCGCGGCCATTGTGGATCTGGACGAGATGCTTCTCGTAGGCCGGCTTGTGGGCCTTATGCTCCATCTCCGGCCAGTCGAGGTAGCGCACGGCGGGAATACCGTCGTCGACGATGTAGTCGAGCTCGGCCTCGACATAATTCAGGTCGTCGGCGAGTCCTGCGGTCTGGGTCATGGTTCGGTCCCCCGGTTGTGCGCCGCATTCTAGCACCGACCCGGCCGAGCGATAGGGCGGGTGCGGCAGGTCTTAAACGTCGTCCGGGTGCCAGCCGCCGGCCATGTCGAAATGGCGGACGGAATGTTCCTCGATGATCTCCGCATAGCCGTCGGGCATGAAGGAGACCTGCCAGTCGTCACCGAAGCGCTCCTTGATCGTCTCGAGGCTTTCCCAAAGCGAAATGAAGAGGACGGTGTTGTCATCGCCCGCGACGCTTCGCCCGAAGATATAGCCCTTGTTTCCCGGCTCGCCGGAGACGACCGCGGTGGAGGTCGAGGAGAAATTATTCAGAAGTTCGTCCGTGTGGCCGGGCTTCGTGCGGGCCTCGAAGATGCGGAGGACGGGACCGGTCACGCCACGGCCCCGGGGTCGTAGGCGACGATCGCCTCCGGCATGGTGCCGCCCGCGTGGTAGCCGCCATCGGTGACGGTTGCGCTCGCGACGTCGATCCGCGGCACCCCGCCGTTGGCGAGTGCTGCGTGCAGATGGCTGCCGTCGTCGCTGAACAGCACGTGGAAGGGCTCGTCCGCGACCTCGACCACGCGCCGCGAGTCCGGGTCATCGGCGTCGAGCAGCTCGACATAGCCGCGCTCGTTGGGCTCGTCGAAGGTGGTGACCGCGAGGGTCTTCCCGTCGGGGGACAGGAAGGGCCAGCCGGGCACGCCTGTGAGCTCATGCGTCGATACGAGCTTGCGGGTGGCCGTGTCGAGCACATGCAAAAGCGGACGGTGGAAGTCACCGACGAACAGGCGGGCGCCGTCGTGGGAGACACGGATCGCCTGGGCGCCGACGGGGACCGGGATCTGCGCGGCGACGGTCCGCGACGCGATGTCGATCTCGGTGATGACAGGGTATTCCTTGGACGATGCGTAGAGCGTCTTGCCGTCGGGCGAGGCGGCGAGGAAGTGGCCCGGGGTCTCGAGCCAGATCGTGGTCTCGATCTCCCAGCTGTCGGGGTCGATCACGAGAACGCATCGGCTGTGATCGACTGTGGCCCAGAGTTTTCCCTGCTGGTCGATGACCAGTGCGTGGGGCCCCTTGTAGAGGTTCAGGTCAATATGGCCGGCAAGGGTCATGTCGGTCAGATCGACGACGGCGATCCGGTTGTCCGGGATGTTCGGGCCATAATCCGCGCTGCCGTAGAGGGAAACAAAGCCGCGGGCGCCGTTGGCGGAAATCGCCAGCTCGTGGGGTTTGCCGGTGTTCAGCGTGCCGACCTCCACGCACGCGACCGTGTCGCCGGTCGCGGCGTCGAGGGCGGTGAGGCTGACGTTTTCCTTCACGGTCAGAAGGATCAGGCGGCTGGCGGCGGACATAACGAATCTCCTTGTCGGCCCAGCTTAGCGCATCGGCGCGGGGATTGGTTCCGCCTGTACGACCGGCTAGACTCGCGGCCAAGGGCACGAACAAAGATGCTGTGGGGACGCGCGTGGATTTCCAGCTGAGTGAAGAACAGATCGCCATCCAGGACATGGCGCGCGGGTTCG
>CAJWMX010000646.1 GCA_913043805.1 uncultured Acidobacteriota bacterium
CATCGGTATCTGCCCGATCAGCGCGACACCGGCCGTCTCGATCTCCCAGAGCTCCTCCGACATCTGTTTCGGGTCGTCGGCAAACTCGGCCCGGACCGCGCCGCGTCGGCGGTTCAGCTCGCCCAATTGCGCCATGCTGGCGCGGAAGTCGTCATCGAGCATCCCGGCGTAGTAGCAGACCCCGAGCACGCCGCCGTTCCCGGCCAGGGCGCGCAGCATGTCGTCGGTTAGGTTGCGCGAGTGGTCGGCGATGACCCGGCACGCGGCGTGGGTGTTGATGATGGGCGCCACCGACGTGTCGATGGCATCAAAGAACGCCTGGTCCGAGGCATGGGACAGATCCGCCAGCATCCCGAGGCGGTTCATCTCCCGCACCACCTCGCGACCGAAGTCGGTCAGCCCCTCGGGACCGTCGTCATACTCGGCCGCGCCGATCCAGGGCGTATTCCCGCTGTGGGTCAGCCCAAGGTAGCGAGCTCCGAGCCGATGGAGATGCCGAAGCACCTCGAGGCTGGAATCGATCATGTGGCCACCCTCGATCGCCAGCAGGATCGCGATCTTGCCGTCGGTCCGGGCCTTCAGGACATCGTCCGAGCTCCGGGCCAGCACCAGAGCGTCGGGATGCCGCTCGACCTCACGGATGACCGCGTCAGCGATCTCCAGGCCGCGCTTGACCGACACCACCGGCTCTTGAGAGCGGGCCGGGGTCGACACCGCGAAGAACCCGGCCGCCAGCTCGCCCTGCCGCATCTTGGGGATGTCGACGTGGGTGTAGACGTGGCTTTCCGATAGGTCGAGTCGCTCGCGGACGAGTCGCCCCGGCGTGTCGATGTGCATGTCGACGTAGAGCAGGCCCGCAGGCTCGGGGGTGACGCCGCCCGCGCCGGCCCCCTCGGGACCGGGCATCGGACCCGTACCTGCAGCACACCCGCCCAGTAGCGCGAGTGACGACAGTCCGAACTCTCGTCTGGTCAGCATGGTGGCGAGCCGGCGGGCCCCGGGCGGAGCGGCAGAGGTCACGCGGGAGGACGGGGCCTGGGTCCCGTCCTCTCGTGCGATGTCGAACGAGATTGTGCCTAGTCGAGCGACAGCCCGGCGCGCTGGGCGATACCGCGCAGCCGGTCCGCGTGGTTCGGGTTGGCGCCGAGCACCTGAACCAGTCGACGGACCATGCGCTCCTGCTCGTCGGCGCTCATCCCCGCCGCCGCGGTGGCCGCAGCCTCGAACGACGCATTGCAATCAGCCTCATAGGTGATCGACCCGCAGTCGGCGGTCAGATTGGCCAGCAGGGCCACCGTGCCCGAGCCGCTCGGATCGGCGCCACCGGCGCCGCTGTTCCCGAACCGCTCGTTGGCCTGCGCCAGCTCGGCGGCGGCGCCGCGACGGATGTTCGCGCCTTCGGTACCTGCCTGGAAGCAGGTGTAGTGCGGACGGTCGGCCCAGCGGAGCGGTGCGCAGGCGTGGATGCCCGCCTCGAGCGCCGCTTCGGCCACCTCGGTGATGATCGCTTCGTACTCGGCGTCGCCTTCACCGAAGCCGGAGAAGTTGCCGAGGTCACCACTGGCCGCGAACAGACCGTCGACACCCGGAATCTTGGCGATCTCACGCGCCGCCTCGACGCCCTCGAGCGTTTCGATCATGAGAATCAGCACGACGTTGTCGTTCCAGGTCTGACGGTAGCCACCCGGCACATCGTTCCAGAGGTTGCTCGGCCCCTGGCCGCCGCCGGCGCTCCGACGCCCCATCGGCGGAAAGTAAGTCCAGTTGACCGCTTCCTGCGCCTCTTCGACCGAGTCGACTGTCGGCACGACGATCACAGCCGCGCCCATGTCGGTGGCGTGCTGAATCTCACGTTCGTCGGCATAGGCCACACGCACGCCAGGTGCCGCCGGCCCCGGGCACGTCCGCCACATGCGAGCGACCTGCTCCCAGTCGATGGCTTCGTGCTGCATCTCGACCCAGATGAAGTCGTACCCGGCCGCGGCCATGGCGCAGTAGGTGCGCGGGTCGGTGGCACGTACGGTGCCGCCCACCATCGGCCCCCCCTCGATGAGCTTCTTCATCGCGGGGTTCCAGATCTCGGCCGCCTCGCCCTCTGGCAGGTCGAACCGATCTCCGTATTCGAAGTCGGACGCGCGGAACTGCGCAGCGGCGTCCGGAGCCGCGACGCCGGCCATGACAGCCAGGGCGGCGGCAACGATAAGCAGTGGCTTAATCCTCATGACATCCTCAGTTGGTTTTCTGGGGCTTCCCCGCGGTGGGTCGTGATGACTGACACCGCTCCCGGCGAAGTGTAGTATCCCACTGAAGCGAG
>CAJWMX010000647.1 GCA_913043805.1 uncultured Acidobacteriota bacterium
CCGGCGCTACCGCCATCGAGATCAACACCGGGCCATATGCCGAGGCGACGTCAGACGCTCGGACCGAGGAGCTTGCGCGGCTGCAGGCCGCGGCGCGGCATGCGCAGGGGGCGGGACTCGAAGTGCTCGGCGGGCACGGGTTGACTTACGTCAACGTCGGCCCGGTGGCGGCCGTGCCCGAGATCGTCGAGCTGAACATCGGGCACAGCATCATCTCGCGCGCCGTGCTGGTCGGTCTCGACCGGGCGGTGCGAGAGATGCGTGAGCTGATCGCGAACGCGCGTTAGGACCGCAGCCCGACGCGGCCACCGAGCCTTCGCGACACTCACAACCCTCCTGAGCGGTGTCGCTTCCGGGTATGATCAAACCCAGAGGCGCTACGACCCAATGTACCGTTCCGACCGACTCTCGCTCGTCGTTTCATTGCTGCTGGGCATCGGCCTGATGGCCTACGTCGTCTGGACGCAGCGTCCGGCGCCGTCCGAGTCGGTGGTGGCCGCCGCGGCCGCGACAGCGCCTGCCCCGCCCCCGGTGGGCGACGTGCCACCAGCCCCTGAGGCGCCGCCGCTCGACGAGGCCCGGGCCGCCGAGCTGCGCGCGGCCGCCGACGCGGCCCCGGGCGACGCCCAGGCGCGTGTAGACGTGGGGAATCTCTACTTTGATTCCCATCTCTTCGAAGAGGCGATTCCCTGGTTCGAAGAGGCGCTGATCCTCGACCCGACATTGATCGACGTCAGCACCGACCTCGGAGTGGCCTTTTTCTACATCGATGACACGCCGCGGGCGCTCGCCCAGTTCGACAGCTCGCTCGAGATCGATCCCACGCACGCGCAGACGATTCTCAACATCGGCATCGTGCGCGCGTTCGGTGCCCAGGACCTCGACGGTGCCTTCGAGGCATGGGAAGAGGTCCAGCGTGTCGCGCCCGGTAGCGCCGAGGCGATGGCGGCGGCCGACGCGATCGCCAGACTCAGCGCCGCGCACTGACCTGCCACGGGAGGGTCGATTCGACCACCTTCGATGGTATTTGGCTGGCTCATCCGGTTCGTCGTCGTGATGCTGCTGGTGCGGTTGGCCTGGAAGTTCGTGTCCGGGTTCGCGCAGGGAGCTACCCGGCGCCCGGTCTCAGGGCCGGCGCGCGGGATGCCGCTCGTGCAGGACCCGGTGTGCGGCACCTACGTAGACCAGGGGCGCGCGGTGACCGCACGCCGAAAGGGCACGGTCCACCATTTCTGCTCTGACGATTGCCGTAAGGCGTTTCTGGAAGGCGATGTGTCGAGCGCCTAGTTCGTGGACATGACCACAGGCATGCAGCACGAGGAACGGCTCCGCGCCGACATCGTGGAGATAGGCCGTCGCTTGCACGAGCGAGGGTACGTCGCGTCGAACGACGGCAACATCAGCGTCCGGCTCGAAGGCGACCGGCTGCTGACAACGCCGACGGGGGTGTCCAAAGGGTTCATGACCCCGGACATGATGGTGACGACCGATATGTCCGGTCGGAAGCTGACCGGCGACCGGAACCCCTCTTCCGAGATCCTGATGCACCTGGCGGTGTACGAGAATCGGCCGGAGATTCAGGCCGTCGTCCACGCGCACCCACCCACTTCGACCGGCTTTGCCGTGGCCGGTGTGCCGCTGGACAAGGCGGTGCTGGCGGAGGTCGTCACCACCCTGGGGAGTATCCCGATCGCAGACTACGGGACGCCGTCCACCAACGAACTGGCAGACGCCGTGCGTGAGCACATTCGGGCCCATGATGGTCTGCTCCTGGCGAATCATGGCGCTCTCACCGTCGCTGACGCGCTCTTCCCCGCGTACTACAAGATGGAGACGATCGAGCATTTCGCGAAGATCAGTCTCGTGGCCCGACAACTCGGGGGGGAACGGTTGCTGTCGAGGGAAGAGGTCGGCCGGCTGCAGGGGCTCCGGGATCGCTATGGGATCACCGCGCCGGCGCCGATTTGTCCGTCCGAGCCGGATGCGACCGACGCCGACTGTCAGACGCTCGACGCGCCTTCGGCGCCCGGCGCGCAGCTCGTCGAGCCCGCTGCCGCCGGGTTAGGAGACGACGAAGAGATTCGGCTAACATACCGCGAGTTGACGGCGCTCATTGCCGACGCCGTCAAGCAGCTGAGATAAGGTCCGCAGCACCCAGAGCCGTGTTGCGGGCTGGGAGACGAGACGATGGGCGAGGCGCTGGGAATGGTAGAGACTAAGGGCCTGGTCGCGATGATCGAGGCGTCCGACGCCATGGTCAAGGCGGCCAAAGTGAGCCTGGTCGGGTGGGAGAAGATCGGCGCCG
>CAJWMX010000648.1 GCA_913043805.1 uncultured Acidobacteriota bacterium
CAGCGGCGTGGTACATGGAGCACATGGGATGCGAGGACTTCGGGCGTGAGGGCGCCTGCCAGATCGGATCGACCCAGATGATCTGGTTCGGCGACCGCGACGACCCGGCGCCCTCCGTCGGCACCGGCGTGGACCACATCGGCTTCTCGTTTCCGGACCTGGACGCCAAGGTGGCCGAGTGGCAGGCGGCCGGGCTGGACTTCGACAACCCGGACCAACCGATCCGCGAGATCGACGGCTTGTTCAAGTTGACGTTTCTGACCGACCCCTGGGGCACCCGGATCGAAGCGGTTGAAGACGCCGAGTGGCCGGACTTCCACCACATCCACCTGGCGTCGGCGGACCCGGAGGCGGCGATCGACTGGTATGAGCAGATCTTCGGCGGCGAGCGGGACAGCCTCAAGGGCATGATCCCGGGTCTGCGATATGGCGGGGTCTGGCTCCTCGCGCGTCAAGCGGACGCCCCGACGGGAACCCAGGGCACGGCCATCGACCATCTGGGATTCGCGTTCCCGAACCTGGAAGCGGCGGCCGCCGACATCCGCGGACATGGGGTCCAGTTCACGATGGAGCCCCGTCCCTACACGAACCCTCTCGGACAGGAGATGCAGATCTCGTTCGTGATGGGACCCGACGACGTCTTCATCGAGATCGTCCAGCCAGGTAACTAGCCACCGTTCAGAGACCGAGGAGCTTCGGCCTCTCGACGCGCTCGAACGCCGACCGGGCCTTCGCGTGGCGCGCCCTGGCATCCTCGACCACCGCGTCGAACCGCGCCTCCGAGCGAACCGGTGCCAGCCATGGCTCGCCGGCGATCGTCTCGGCGCAGAACCATCCTCCACTCACCGCCCGTTCGAGCATCGCAAGGGTGCGCTCGATGTCTCCCATATAGGAGGCCATCAGAGCCATGTAGTACAGGTTCTCCGGGTCCCGAACATCGGCGGTAAGCGAGTCGAAAGGCTCGGCGAACGCGGCCGCGTCCTGACGGAGCACGGCGAGGAAGGCCTGATTCGATACCAGCACGGCCCCGGACGCCGTCTCCGTTCGTCGTTCGTCGCTCGAGCTCGTCGATGACCGACTGCGTTCGGTCCTCACGCAAGGCATGCAGCAACCCGGCCAGCAGCTCCGGATCGTCCCGATGGCGTCTGACTCGCTCCGCCAGACGGCACATCGCCTCCTCGGCGCGTCCCAGATCCAGCTCGAGATACGCGTAGAAGTGATGGGCGAGCGAAAGGTCCGGATTGAGCTCGAGAGCGCGTCGGAG
This sequence comes from uncultured Acidobacteriota bacterium, assembly GCA_913043805.1. Classification (GTDB taxonomy): domain Bacteria; phylum Acidobacteriota; class Vicinamibacteria; order Vicinamibacterales; family UBA8438; genus UBA2994. The sequence continues at coordinate 1,265 of CAJWMX010000648.1, forward strand.
CGCCGCCTCACTCTCGGTGAAGTTGTCGGCGAGAGCCCCGCGAGGCCCCCAGTTCCCGATTCGCCGGTAGATGCGCCCGAGACGGGCCCACGCTGGAGCGAATCCCGGATCGAGCTCCAGAAACTGTTTGTACGGGTCACGAGCCTGGACCCCGGTCTGGTGCGAGTTCGCGTAGCGGCTGGCCCGCAGATAGTGTTCGTAGGCGCGGGCGCTCGTCGGCCGATCCTGCTCGAGCGCTTGCTCCTCAACTCCCGTCAAGGGGACGGACAGAGACTCGACGATGCGTCGCGTAATCTCGTCCTGCAAGGCGAACAGGTCGCCGAGGCCAATTTGCGAGCGATGCGACCAGCGCACCGTCCCGGCCGGGGCCTCGACGAGCTGGGCACTCACGCACAGCTGGTCACCCGCCCGCATGAGGGTGGCGGTCACGACGGCGTCGACCTCGAGAGACGCCGCGAGGGTCTTGAGATCCGAGTGGTCCACTCCGGTCGTGGCAAGCGGCGACCGCACCACCAGCGAGTCGAGCGTGCTCAGCGAACCGGTGAGGGCGTCCGCCAGGCCCACGGCAAGCACCTCGGTATCCGGGTCGGGCGGAATCACGCGGTCGGCCGCTTCGACCGAGGCCGAGCCGGTCAGTGCCGGCGGTCGATCGTGGAGCACGACGTGCATTGTGGCCATGTTCGACGAGGCGGCGAACGGCGACCGCCCCGCCAGCATCTCGAACAGCAGCACCCCCACCGCAAACAGGTCGGTTCGCGCATCCACCGGCTCTCCGAGCAGCTGCTCCGGAGCCATGTAGGCCGGAGTGCCCACCACCTGACCGGCCATGGTGAGATCCGCCGCGGTCTCGCTCCATGAATCCACCATCTCGCGGGCCAGGCCAAAGTCGAGCAGCTTGACGCCATACGACGTCAGAAAGACGTTCGACAGCTTGAGGTCGCGGTGGACGATGCCTCGCTCATGCAGAGCGTGAAGCGCGTCGAGCATGGGCCCGAGTAGGGCGACCGCATCCTGAGGAGACAACGGACCGGCTC
>CAJWMX010000649.1 GCA_913043805.1 uncultured Acidobacteriota bacterium
AGTTCTCTGCGGTGACCCGCCGGTCGGTCCCGGCGGCCTTGTCCAGCGTGCGCACGATCATCCCGCCACCCTCACCGCGTTGCGCCGACGCTCGGCGGCGTTCGCATCGAGCGCTCCGAGCAGTCCGAGCTGCAGCATCTCCAGTCCCCGCTCGAGCTCGTCGTCACCGATCGTCAGCGGGCTCAGGCACTTGACGACCTGGCTATCCGCCCCCGACGTCTCGATGACCAGCCCGTGCTCGAAGCAGCGCTCCGCGACCTTCCCCGCCAGGGCACCGGTCCCGCAGTCGAGGCCCTGCATCAGCCCCCGACCGCGGGTCGACAGCCGCTGGTCGGCATCGAGCTCGGTCATCGCCTCGAGACGGCTGCGGACGATGTCCGCCTTCCGGTCGACGTCCCGGGTGAGCTCGTCGCTGCGCCAGTACGATTCGATCGCCGTCGTGGCAGTGACGAAGGCCAGGTTGTGGCCCCGGAAGGTGCCGTTGTGCTCGCCCGGCTTCCAGATGTCCAGCTCCGGTTTCATCAGCACCACCGAGCACGGCAAGCCGAAGCCGCTCAGCGATTTCGACAGCGTGACGATGTCGGGCGTCAGGCCCGCGGTCTCGAAGCTGAAGAACGGACCGGTGCGTCCGCAGCCCGCCTGGATGTCGTCCACGATCAGAAGCGCGCCGTGCTTCCGGGCCACGCGCTGCAGGCGTCGCAGCCAGTCGGCGCGGGCGACGTTGACACCGCCCTCCCCCTGGACGGTCTCCACGATGACCGCGGCCGGCGTGTCGACCCCGCTGCTGCCGTCCGACAGCACGCGGTCCAGATACTCGGTGGTGTCCACGTCCGGCCCGAGATAGCCGTCGTAGGGCAGGAAGGTGGTGCCGGCGGGCGGGATGCCGGTCGCGTCCCGGAAGTGCGCGTTCGCGGTCGCCGCCACCGCGCCGAGCGTCACGCCGTGAAACCCGTTGGTGAACGCGATCACGTTGGTTCGCCCCGTCACGTTGCGCGCGATCTTCAGCGCCGCCTCCACCGCGTTCGCGCCGGTCGGCCCGGTGAACTGCACCTTGTAGCGGAGACCCCTGGGCTTCAAGACGATCTCCTGCAGGCACTCCAGGAAGTGGCGCTTGGCCTGGGTGGCCATGTCCAGCCCGTGGACGATGCCGTCCGACTCCAGATAGTCGAGCAACGCGCGCTTCAGCGTCGGGTTGTTGTGTCCGTAGTTGAGCGTGCCGGCGCCGCTCAGGAAGTCGACATACTCCTTCCCCGTCTCGTCCTCCAGGATGGCCCCGTGGGCCGTGGCGAACACGACGGGAAACGACCGGCTGTAGCTCCGCACGTCGGATTCGTACGTGGCAAAAACGTCCATCAAGACTCTCACTCCCTTGTCGTGGCTGTCGCCGCGAGCGGACCGATCCGCAGCAGCGCTTCTGGTTCGTGTGACTGGCCGCCGAAATGCGCCGGGTCGAAGCCCGGTCCGTGCGTAAGCGCCGCGCCGCGGTCCCTCGCCACCGCGCTGAACAGGGCCCACGAGGCGTCGTTGTCCGGGGTGACCGTCGCCTCCAGGAACCGGACGTCGCCGCACCCCGGTTGGTCCAGCACGTAGTGCAGCAACCGGCGGCCGATCCCCTGCCCCCGGGCCGACGGGTGCACACCGACCTGCCAGATGAAGAGCGTCTCTGGCTGCTGCGGCTTGCAGTAGCCCAGCACCGCCCCCAGCACGTCGCCGTTCCGCGCCGCCACCGCGCAGGTCCCGGCGAAATGACTCGACAGCAGCAGGTAGCAGTAGGTCGAGTTCAGATCGAGCGCTCCGGTGGCGCGCACCAGCGCATGGATGCGATGGCCATCGTCAATCACCGGTTCCCGGAGCGTGAGGGGGCCCGCCGTCGGCGGGACCGTATCGGACGCCTCGCCGGTCACCGCGCCCCTCCGCTGGGTCGGACGCGACCGGCGGAGCGAGGAGGCGTCGTGGCAGACAGGTGGGGCCGGTCTTGCGATGGCATAAGTGGTCTGTGCGCGAAATATTCGCACGCGAAATTTTATCACGCGCATCGTCAACCCACAATTGCGCCGGACACCGGCAGGGGTGCCGTTCGACTGCGTTGCGCTTCAGACCTCGGGGTCGTGTCGGGCGGCGGCAGGCGTCGTCGGCGCGGGGGCGGCGGTCGCTTTTTCCGCCACGCCGGGGGGGTCGGTCGGATCGGTGGTGAGCGAGGCGCTCCGGTCGAGGATGGGCGAGTCATCGAGATCTTGGATCCCCATCAGACCGACGATACGCTCCAGCGACAGCGCGATTGACGCTTGCTCGAGCTCC
>CAJWMX010000650.1 GCA_913043805.1 uncultured Acidobacteriota bacterium
TTCGAGCCTGGTCCCGCTGGGAGACCTGGCGTTATCGCTCGATCGGGTGCGGTTCGATCGTCGCCGGGCGATCGGCGCCGGCGATCTCGTGGTGGCTCGCTTCGACGATGGCGCGCCCGCCCTCGTCGAGCATCGTATCGGCGAGGGGCGGGTGCTGGTCTGGGCCTCGGACCTGGCTGGAGCCTGGAACGATCTTCCTCGTCAGCCGGTGTTCGCGCCGTGGCTTACCGAGACGGTCGCCTCGCTCTCGAGCGCGACCTCACCTGCTCGCGCCTTCGTCGTGAGCGAGGCGCCGCCCGGCGTACCGGACCGTCCCGGGATCGCGGCGCTCGCGAGCGAGGGCGGCGGCCAGCGCACCATCGTCGTCAATGCGGCACCGGCCGAGTCGGCGCTCGAGCGGTTGGCGCCCACCGAGTTCGACCACCGAGTGGACGCCGGGCTTGACGGGGCGGTCGCGGCGGTGTCCGACGAAGGTCCTGACGACTGGGTCTGGCGTTATCTGCTGGCCGCCATGCTGGTGGTGTTGCTCGCCGAGGGGCTCGTAGCCGGCCGGGTGGGGTGAGAGAATTGGGCATGCCAGAGGGGCACCCGGCCGAGCTGCGGCAGCAGCTGCACGGTGTTCGACGACGCTGGGCCACCGCTCGGCGCCTGCGGGCCTTTGCGCGCTGGGCCGCCCTTGGCGCCGTTGTGCTGCTGCTGGTGACGGTGGTTGACGCCGCACTGGCTCCCGCTGACACGGTGCTGCTGGGGTTCGGCGGTGCCGGCCTGCTTGCCATCGCGGCCTTCGCGGTCTTCGAGATCTGGCGGATTCGCCACAGACCCACGGACCGCCAGGTGGCCCGACTGGTCGAGGAACGGTGCCCGGACCTCCAGGACCGGGTGGTGACCGCCAGCGCCGTCGCCGACGCGCCGGAGGCGCCGTATCGCACCCTGCTCTTGCGGGACGCGGTCGAACGATTCCGCCAGATTGATCCGGATCAGGTGGTGCCGAGCTCGCAGATGTGGGCCGCGCTCGGTAGCGGTCTCATCGCTGGCGCGGCGTTGATTCTCGTCGGCGTCTTCAGTCTGGACGCGGTCGGCCGGGCCGTGTGGGTCGCCTGGCTGTATGCCGCCCCGGCTGAGTTTGCACTGGTGGTCGAACCAGGGGACACGCAGGTTGGTGTCGGGGAAGCGGTCACCGTCCGGGCGCGTCTGACGGGCGGGAGCGCCTGGCTGGTCGAGGGCGGTGTCGAACGCTCGGCCGCGACGTTGCGGATCACCGATGAGACAGGGGTGCGGGAGCTGTCGATGGCCCCCGACCGCGGCGGCTGGGTCAGCGAGCTGACATCCATCGAGGAGGACCTGGCGTATCGGGTACGGCTGGCCGGCATTACCTCCGCGCAGTTTCGGATCGATGCGCTCGTGCCGCCTCGGGTCGAGCGGGTCGGGGTGACCTACGACTATCCGGCCTATACCGGTTTGCCATCCCGGGTCGAGGAGGACGGAGGTGACATCTACGCGCCGGTCGGGACCGACGTGCGTCTGCGGGTCCAGACGGACCAGCCGGTGGCGTCGGGCACGCTTCGGTTCGACGACGGGCGGGAGATAGCGTTGGATGTCGCCGGTGGGGGCGTCATCAGCCCGGTGCTTGGGATCGAGACCGACGGCAGCTATCGGATCGAGCTGACCACGGCCGAGGGGCTCGCCAACGTGGCGCCGGTCGATTACTTCATCCGAGCCACGACCGACCGGCCTCCGCTCGTCACCGTGCTGCGGCCAGGCGGCGATCGGGAGATCACGTCGCTCGAAGAGGTCACGATCGAAGCGCGGGCGAAGGACGACTATCGGGTGGAGCGGCTCGACCTCGTGTACACCGTGTCCGGGGCGCTCGAGCGGACTCTCGCCTTCGACGTCGCCACCGGGGCGACCGTCGACGGCGCCAGCACCCTCTATGTCGAGGACCTCGATGTGGCGCCCGGCGACTTCATCGCCTACTTCGTCCAGGCGGCGGGTCCGGACTCGGCTCCGCAGACCCGCGCCCGGTCCGACATCTTCTTCCTCGAAGTGCGGCCGTTCGACAACGAGTACGAAGAGGCGCAGAGCCAGTCCGGCGCCGGACAGGCGATACAGGAGCTCGGGCGCCTGGCGACCGTGCAGAAGGAGATCATCGTGGCGAGCTGGCGCCTGGAACCCCAGCCGCGAAGCGACAGTGTCGACGGCGATATCCGCGCGGTCGCCGAGGCACAGGCCGAGCTGCGCGCCGAGGTGGAACGCGCGGCCGGACGCGGGTCGGGGCCGACGGTCGGGAGCGTGCCTG
>CAJWMX010000651.1 GCA_913043805.1 uncultured Acidobacteriota bacterium
GGCGGCGGAGGTGGAGGGATAGACGGCGGCGATGAGCAGACGACAAGCATGGCTTCTGGCCCTGTGGCTGGCCATCCCCATGCCGGGGCTGGCCCAAACGGACACACACACCACAACCGATATCGCGCACCCGGCGTCGCCCGACCCTGACCGCTGGAGACTCCAGCTGGCTGGCGGTTTCTTCCGCGAAGCCTGGGACATGAACGCCTCGCGCGAGCATCTGATGGGTGCCTCGGTCGGCGTCTCACGTGACCTCAGTCGTTCCTGGATGTTGGGCTTCGAGGCTCACCTGCTGCACGTCAACCAGTCGCCCGAGGTCGACGCGTTCCTGCCAGCCGGGGCCATGGTGCTGCGCTGGCGCGCCTACCGCACGCCGAACACCACCGTCTTCATCGAGGGGGGCGGAGGGATCTCCTACGCGTCGAACGAGGTCCCCGGCCATGGCACCCGTTTCAACTTCGTGTCACAGACCGGGGTGGGCATGGCCCGAGCGCTGAACGCCAGGATCGAGTTGGTGGGCGGGCTCCGCTGGCTCCACGTCTCGAACAACAGCCTGCGAGGGCACTCGCGCAACCCTGATATTCAGGCCGTCGGGATGTACCTCGGCTGGCAGCTTCGCTGAGTCACTCGCGTACAATGGGCGGTGCAACGCATCATGTCCATGAGGGCTCGCGTCCGAACACTCGGCGCCGTGGCGGTCTTACCGCTGGTCCTCACGCTCCTCGCTGACGCTCAGACCAGCCCGCCGCAAGCGCCTGACCCGACCGCCGTCTTCCGCGGTGGGGTCGAGCTCGTCCAGATGTCGGCCACGGTCTTTGACCGGGAGGGCCGGCTGGTCGGCGACCTCGAGGCCGGAGACTTCGAGATCTTCGAAGATGGCGAGGCCCAGGAGCTCGCGCACTTCACCCGCGAACGGGTGCCGCTGAGTCTCGGCGTGGTGCTCGACGTGAGCCAGAGCATGTTCGGTCAGCGGATCGACGATGCGCGGCTTGCCCTGGACCAGTTCCTGGCTGATCGTTTGCAGCCCGATGACGAGGTCTTCGTCATCGTCTTCAATCACAAACCACTGGTCGAGGTGGAGTGGACCGTGGGGCCGCGAAGGTTGCGGAACCGCCTCGACGCGGTGCGGCCGTACGGCGGCACGAGCATCTACGACGCGATGATGGAGGCGTTGCCGCTTTTTGACGAGCGGACCAACCAGCGCGCGGCCGTCGTCCTGATCTCCGACGGTTCGGACACAGGGAGCCGGGCCGAGCTCCGGGATGTCCAGCGCGAGCTACGGCGGAGTGACGCCTTCGTCTACGCCATCGCGATCGACGCCCCCAGGACCCGACCGATCAATGATCGCGTCAACTCGCGGGCGCTGAGCGAGATCACCGACGAGAGCGGCGGCTACACCGAGGTGGTTCACGATAGTCCCGAGCTGGGCCCGGCGACCGAGCGGATTGCCTACGAGCTGAACCACCAGTACACGCTGGGCTACGTGCCGACCCGTCCCCGTGACGGGTCCTACCGGTCCATTCGGGTGCGGGTGGCCGGTGGTGAATACCAGGTGCGGACCAGACGTGGCTACGTCTCCGAGCGGTCTGCGCGCTAGATTTGGGCCGGCCCCGCCCGAGACCTATTGTTCGATGGACATAAAGTGTTTTTAGAAGAGCTTATAGTGTCTAGTGAGTATTTTGTATAGTTTATATGACAATATGATATATATAACGACATAAATGACGTCAACGGGATATTTCAGGGCGAAGGTGTGATCGGGTGCCCTCCCGAGACGGCCAACTGGCGCCGATGTGATGAACGATGCGACGCAGCTTGCCGAGTCGAACGAGGTCTTCCTCGACGCGGCCCACGTTTCCGCTTCGCCTGAGTATCTTCCCGTGACGGACGAGTTCGACCGCGAGGTCGACGATTGGCTGGACGATCTGGAAGGGCAGCTTGCCCCTGCCGGTCGCCATACGCCAATCGGGGCCAGTGATGATGAGGGGCCCTCCGGGCGACTCGTCATGAGCCATCCGTCCACGTTGGCGCCGCTGCGTACTGCCGTGCCGGGAATCCGCTGGGACGAAGCCGAGTACCTCGCGCCGGAGCTCGACGACGAGATGGTCGGTCTCGAGCGGCGCAAGGCGCAGCTGGCCGAACAGCACAAGGAACTGGTCCGCACCGAGGCGCTCGTCGCCGTCATGAAGGAGCTGGCCGCCGAGATCCGTTCGGTCCGGCGCGACGTCGACCAGATCAAGGCGGTGATCGCCAAGCTCCGCCGTCTCGCAGAAGCGAAACGGCGAGCCA
>CAJWMX010000652.1 GCA_913043805.1 uncultured Acidobacteriota bacterium
GACGACGACATCGAGCACCTGGCGGCCGACATGGTCGGCCTGATCGACGCGCTCGGCGAAGAACGGGCGGTCATCGTGGGCCACGACTGGGGCGCGCTGGTCGCCTGGAACAGCGTACTGCTGCACCCCGACCGGTTCTCGGGGCTGGTCACGATGAGCGTGCCCTACGGCGGGCGCCACGGTCGCCGCTCGACAACTGGCAGGAACGGTTCGGCGACAACTTCTACTACATCCTCTACCACCAGGAGCCGGACGTCGCCGATGCGGAATACGACGCCGACCCGCGCGGTCTCCTGAGCCGTCCGTATCTCTCACCCGACTCGCCGCGCGAGCCGCCGGAGGTCACTGATCCACTGCGGTCCGCCGGCGGCTGGATCCCGCGGCTTGGCGCGCCGCAGGGGCTTCCCGACTGGCTCACCCAGGCCGACCTCGACTACTACGTGGCTAAGTTCGAGCGGGCCGGCTTCCGGGGCGGGGTGAACTACTACCGCAACTTCCAACGCAACTGGGAGATCACCCCGCAGCTGGACGGGGCGCAGGTCGAAACGCCGACCCGGTTCATCGCAGGCTCTCGTGACGTGGTCATCGGCGGCGCCGACCAGGCGGCGCTAACAGCGATGATGTCGCCGGTGGTAGCGGACCTGCGCGGGGTCGTGCTGGTGGACGGGGCCGGGCACTGGGTGCAGCAGGAGCGTCCGGAGGAAACCAACGCGGCGCTCCTCGAGTTCTACTCCCTGATGGTGTCCTTCGCCCTGCTCGACGGCTGGGTCACGGTGTATCAGTGGCTGTGCTTTCCGATCTACCGGATCGCGCGGGTCCCGCGGAAGCGCTTTATCGTCGTCGACCGGCACAAGCTGGAGTATTTGAACGTCATCGAGAAGGCGCACTGCGTCTACTGCGGTCACGCCAACGGGGTACTGGCCTACGTGCGGGAGGTCGCGGCTCGCACCGAGCACTACTGGTGCCCGATCAAGCACGCACGCGGCGTGCCACAGCCTCACCGGTGGTATCCGCAGTTCGCGGATTTCGGAGATGCGGCCACGGCCTGGAGGCGCGACGACGCGAGCTGGCCCAGGCGGAACCCACACCGCTCAGCGGGCTCGGTGCGGATGACCACGGCCACCCCACGACGTGAGTGGCGAATGAACCCTCAGGTCCCGCAGAAGGTCTGGTGCACGACTTCCGCCGGCTGTGGGGGGAGCTCGAGGTCGGCGTAGGTCTCGTCGTCGTCGAAGGGGCTGGCGAGCGCTTCGACCAACCGATGGAACGCCGCGTACTCGCCGCGGTAGGCGCCCTGTATCGCCTCCTCGACCCGATGATTGCGAGCGATCCGGACGGGATTGGCCTTGCGCATGCCGTCGAGACCGACGCCCTGCTCGGTGTCGGCTCGCCAAGTGTCGAACCAGTCCGTGAATGCCGCCCGGTCCTCGAACAGCGCGCAAAGCGGCTCGACGTCCCCTCCACCCGCCACCTCGGTCAACCGGCGGAAGAACACGGTGAAGTCCACCCGCTGCCGTTCAAGGAGATCGAGGCACGCCTGAATCCGCTCGCCATCGACCTCGTCGGCCAGCCCCAGCTTGGCCCGGAACCGTCGGCCGAACTCCGTGCTGAACCGACCGGCGTAGCCCTGTAGGACCTGTTCGGCCGTCGAGATGGCTTCGGCCTCGACCTCGGCCAGCAGCGGGAGCAGCGTCTCGGCGAAGCGCGTCAGGTTCCAGAGCCCGATCTCGGGCTGTTTGCCCCAGGCGTACCGGCCGCCGGTGTCGATCGAGCTGAAGACCTTCCGTGCCTGGAACTCGTCCATGAACGCGCAGGGGCCATAGTCGATGGTCTCGCCCGAGACGGTCGTGTTGTCGGTGTTCATCACCCCGTGAATGAACCCCAACGAGAGCCAGTGCGCGATCAGTCCGGCCTGTGCGGCGACGACCCGCTCGAGCAGGGTCTGATACGGCGCGGACGAGTCGGCGGCATCCGGATAGTGACGGGCAATCGCATGGTCAGCCAGCGTCCGGGTCGCCTCATGGTCCTGACGCGCGATGAAATACTGGAAGGTACCGACCCGAATGTGGCTCGCGGCCACTCGTGTGAACACGCCGCCCGGCTCCGGCCCCTGCTGGCGCATCACCTGTTCCCCGGTCGCCACGGCCGCCAGGGCTCTGGTGGTCGGAACCCCGAGGGCGGCCATCGCCTCGCTGACCACGTACTCGCGGATCACCGGTCCGAGCGCGGACTTCCCGTCTCCACCACGTGAGAACGGCGTCCGCCCCGCGCCCTTCAACTGCACG
>CAJWMX010000653.1 GCA_913043805.1 uncultured Acidobacteriota bacterium
ATGCGCTGGCGGAGACGGGCGCCGACATCCTGCTGATCGAGCGTGGCGAGGTCATCCCGCGGGAGCTGGAGAACAAGGACCCGGCGGCGGTCTGGAAGGACCTCCGGTATCGCGCCGAGGACTCCTGGCTGGACCGCGACGGCGTTCCGTTTCGTCCCTACACACACTACTGTGTCGGCGGGAACACCAAGTTCTGGGGCAGCGTGCTGTATCGGCTGCGCCGGGAGGATTTTGGCGAGGTCGAGCACGTCGACGGGCTATCACCCGCCTGGCCGATCGACTACGACACGCTCGCGCCCTACTACGACCAGGCCGAGCGGCTCTATCACGTTCATGGCGATTCGGGCGACGACCCGACCGAGCCGCCCCGGGGCCCGTTTCCCTTTCCGGCCGTACCTCATGAGCCAACGGTCGAGAGCTATCTGGAGCAGATCCGCGCGCAGGGGCTTCATCCCTCCCCGTTGCCGCTCGGGCTGCGAGAGATCGGCGAGCCGGACGGGTGCATTCTTTGCGACACGTGCAACTCGTTTCCGTGCCATCGCGAGGCCAAGAGCGACGCCGACGTCTGTTGCGTCCGCCCGCTGGCGTCGTATCCCAATGTCACGGTGTGGACGGGCGCCCTCGTCGAGCGGTTACATACCGATGCGCATGGCCGTCGGGTCGCTTGGATGGACGTGAGCCGCGGTGACGAGCGGATGCGGGTCGACGCCGATCTGGTGGCGGTGTGCTGCGGCGCCGTAAACTCCGCGGCGCTGTTGCTCAGGTCGGCGAACTGGGCGCACCCAAGCGGGGTGGGGAACTCGTCGGGTCTCGTCGGGCGTCGCTACATGGCCCATCTGGCCACGATGATGGCCGGCTTTTATCCGTTCCGTCGGAACCCGACCGTGTTCCAGAAGACGGTGGCCATCAACGACTTCTATCTCGAAGGGCCGGACGGTGGACATCCACTGGGGCAGATCCAGTCGCAGGGACGCACCCACGGGGTGATGGCGCAGACCGTGGTGCCGATTGTGCCGCTGGCCTTCTACGATTACTGGGTGGCGCGCGGTTTCGACTGGCTGGCGATGACCGAAGACCTTCCCGACCCGGACAATCGGGTGACGGTGACCGCCGAGGGACAGATCCAGCTGTCCTATCGCCCGACCAACGAGGGCGCACACGGGCGTCTCGTCGAGAAGGTGCGCGAGATGCTCCGCGGCCTCGGCATGCGCATCCAGTACGTCCATGCCCACAACACCGCCAACACGACCCACCAGTGTGGGACGGCCTGCTTCGGGACCGACCCGGCCTCGTCGGTGCTCGATCCCTACTGCCGGACCCATGACGTGGAGAATCTGTTCGTCGTCGATGCCTCCTTCTTTCCTTCCTCGGCCGCGGTGAATCCCGGGCTGACCATCGTGGCCCAGGCGTTGCGGGTGGCCGACCACATCCGCGGCACGGAGTGGCGACGCCCGGCCGAGGTTGGCGATCAGGTGGGAGCGGGGCAGGGCGGCACCGCGTAGGAAGGAGACAGGCGTGCGCGTCCGATCGTTCAATCACGTCGGGATCACCGTGGCCGATTTCAATCGGGCGGTGAAGTTCTACTGGGAGGTGTTCGGATGTCCGCTGGTGGGGGTGTCCGACGCGCCGGAGGAACGGGTGAAGGCGTTCTTCGGGGTCGAGGCTGAGCACCCGACGTGCAAGATCGGTTGGATCCGGGTTCCCGGGGGCGCGGTGATCGAGATCTTCGAGTTCCGACCCGACCAGGCGCCGGCCGGCGTCAACTGGAACCAGGTGGGCCTCACGCACCTCTGTTTCGACGTCCGCAACACCCAGCGGTGGTATGACCAGCTCGAGGCGCGCGGGGTCGAGATGGTCAGTTCCGTCGAGCAGTCTCCCCATGGCCACACGCTGTTCTTCGTCAAGGACCCCGACGGCAACCTCATCGAGCTGACCGACCTGCGCCACATGCACTTCGTGCTCAGGTGGCTGGGGCCTCTCGGGGGGTGGCTCTTCAGGCGCGGGGTGGTCCAGGACTACGGCAAGTACTACGAGCCGAAGTCGGACGGCGACCCCGGCTAGTGCACTAGTCGCCCGGGACCAGTTCGTAGAGCGCCGCCTCCTCGCTCTCGTAGACCGCGGCGACGCGCTGGCGATACGGTTCGAGCCGACGTCGCCAGTCGCTGGGGTCGGGGGCGCTCCTCCGGTCGAAGTGCACCAGCACATACCGCACGTCTCGGCGGGCGAGCCTGTCGAAGGCCACGTCGGAGGGGAAGCTGTTGATGGCGCTCG
>CAJWMX010000654.1 GCA_913043805.1 uncultured Acidobacteriota bacterium
CGCTCATTCTCTTTCGCGCGCTGCAGGGCGTGGGGGCGGGAGGGCTCCTGCCGCTCGGAATGAGCGTGCTCGGCGATCTCTACACCCTGGAAGAGCGGGGGCGGATGCAGGGGCTGCTCAGCGGGGTCTGGGGTGTTGCCTCGGTGGTGGGGCCGGTCACCGGCGGCTACATCACGGCATTGTTCTCCTGGCGCTGGGTGTTCTACCTGAACATCCCGTTCGGGATCGCCGCGGCGCTGGCGGTCGGGAGCGCGCTGCGTGATCAGGCGGCGGGCGAGGAGCACCAGGTGGACTACGGCGGGGCGGTGCTGCTGACGGCGTCGGTCACCCTGTTGATCGTCGCGCTGAGCGGGAGCGGGCTCGAAGGTGGGGCCGGCGGCTGGTGGGTGCTGCCGTCATATGTCGGCGCGGCGCTCTTCGGCCTCTGGCTGGTGCGCGTCGAGCGACGCGCACCAGAGCCGATGGTGCCGCTGGATCTACTGACGGACCGCATGGTCGCGGCGATCGCGGGGACCGGCGTGCTGGTCGGCGTCTCGATGTTCGGCGCCATCACCTACGTGCCGCTGTTCGTCCAGGAGGGACTGGGCGGCACGCCGGTCGAGGCGGGGCAGGCGCTGACGCCGCTCATCCTGGGATGGGTCGTGACGTCGATGGTGACTGGCCGGGTCGTGCTTCGAGTCGGCTACCGCCAGATGGTGCTGACTGGTCTGGTGGCCGTGACCGTGAGCTTCTTCGGACTGTCGCGGGTGGACACGGCGACGCCGGCCGGAGTGTTGCCAGGCGTGCTCATCCTGATGGGGATGGGTATGGGGATGACGATGCTGTCATTGGTGCTCGCGATGCAGAACGTCGTCTCGCGCCGTCACCTCGGCGTGGCTACCTCGTTCGGGCAGTTCACACGCAGCATCGGCGGCGCGGTTGGCGTGGCGGTGCTGGGGGCTGTGATCGCCGCGTCGTTGCCACCAGGCGGGTTCACGCCTGACGACATGGCGCTGGGGATCCAGCGCGCGTTCTTTGGCGCGATGCTGGTGTCTGCGGCGTCGTTGGTGGCGGCGCTGCGGATTCCGGCCGGATTGCCGGCCGATCTCGCTCACCCCGATCACGGGGAACGGGAACGTGAAGTCGCGCCGCCGGCTGCTCCGGCGGCGCTCGAGCCCGAACCTGAAATCGACCGCCAGCAGGCCACGTGATACCGGGCCTGCCTGTTGCCCCGCGTGGGGTTTGGCGAAGCCCCATGGCATTGATCAATGCACCCGGTCGGCGTTGTCGGAGGCCCAGGTCTGGAGACTGTCCCGGTCGAGGTCGACCGTCACCACGCGGCTTACTTCCACCTGCGCGTCGTTGAACACGGCGCCTCCGCCCAGGTCCGTCAGATCGTCCGAGACCAGCGCGTTGGCCGTGGCGCCGTTGAGCGTGCTCATGCGCCACAGTCCCTTGGGCAGACCGACCATGCCCGGACGCATGTCGGCGTTCACTGTGACCGGCGCATGCACCTCGCCGAGCGCATTGAAGATCCGGACGCTGTCGCCCGTCGAGAGGCCTCGTCGGTCGGCGTCGTTCGGGTGCATCTGCAAGCTGGCCGCCCGGGTCCGCAATTCCCCCAGACTGGAATTGATGGTCTTCTCGGTGGCCGGTGATATCAGCGTGAGCGGGTAGGCCTCGTTCTCGGGCGCTGGCTGATATCGATACAGGCCGTGAGGGCTCTCCTGTTCCAGATGTTCCGGGAAGAGATGGACCTTCTCGTCCGGCGTCCTCGGGTGAACATCGACGAACTGCACCGGCGTCTCGCCGGCCGGGCCCGGCGCGAACCCCTTCTCCAGGAGCGGCGTGCGGAGCTCATCAGGCAACGTCATGCCGACCTCGAGCAGGGTTTCGGCGTCGGTCGTCTCCTCGGCGCCGCAGGGCAACTCCAGACGTTGCGCCAGTTCGGAGAAGACCTCGACATTGGGGCGTGACTGCCCGATCGCATCGATGACCGGCCGTCCCAGCAAGATGTTGCCGGTGCCGTAACCGCGGACCACGTCGTACGACTCCAGGAAGGTGGTGGCAGGTAAGACCACGTCAGCCAGCAGCGCCGTGTCGGTCATGACCTGGTCGAACACCACGGTGAACAGATCCTCCCGCTGCAGCCCTTCGATCACCCGGTTCTGATTCGGCATCGTGGCGACGGGGTTGCAGTTGTAGACGAACAGCATCTGTATCGGCGGATCGCGGTAGTCGAGCAGCGCTTCGCCCAGCTTGTTCATATTGATGATGCGGGTGTCGG
>CAJWMX010000655.1 GCA_913043805.1 uncultured Acidobacteriota bacterium
ACATCGGGACTCCCGGCTCGATTCGACACGAACGCGATCTCGCGCCCATCGGGTGACCACCGAGGGTCGTAGTCCGCCCCCTCGTCGAGCGTCAGGGCGGTGACGTCGTCGCCGACCGCTGACATGAGAAAGAGGCTGCTCGTGCCCGCGTAGTCGCCCACATAGACGAGCTGACTGCCATCCGGCGACCACCGGGCGGCGCCACGGACCTGACCGCCCCTGGTCAGCTGGCGGGACGATCCGTCGGACTCGCTCCAGAGCCAGAGGTCGAACCCGTCCCCCTGGGGATGTCGATAGACCAGCGTCTCTCCAGAGGGCGCCCAGCTGGGCGCGGACGCCGGCAGTTCGCCTCCGGACACCCGCTGCCGTCCCCCGTCGATCCCGACCACCCAGACCCCTGTCGGCGCCGCATGGTCGGAGACAAACGCCAGCCTCGTCCCATCTGGCGCCCACTCCGGCGTGACGACGAACTGCGTCGGCGTGGTGATGGGCCTGGACTCACCACCTCCGGCGGGCATGAGCCACAAACGTCGCAACCCATCCTCGTCAGCAACGTAGGCCAGCTGCCGACCGTCTGGAGAGAAGCGCGGGAAGGAATCGATCGACGCGCCGCGGGTGCCCGCCGGAGCCGCTGGCAGGACAGGCGCCGTCGGCCCGGAGACCGGGTCGCCGGGCGGCGCCCCGCAGGCAGTCAGCGCCGCCAGAAACGGGACAACCAGGGCGCGACGGATCGACGACACCTGATGATTATCTCCGTCAGGCGACCCAGCCGGGCTCTCATTGCGGATGTGTGACCATCCAGGGGCAACCGGCTGGGCCATCGTGCCCCATAACCGTTGGACACCCTCTGCCTCGAATCTTCCCGGCCCCTCTCTTGACAAGGCGGCCGGCCAGGGGTGATGGTGTCCGCTTGCACCCGCGTTTTCGGGACCCAGCGGTCCTACCCTGCAAGGAGACGAGAACATGAACCGCAGCCAGCTTCGACCCGTCGCCTGTGGCGTCGCTCTGGCCCTCGGACTGCTGGCCGTCGGGTCGACCGACGCCTGGGCCCAGCGAGGCGCCAGGGGACCGACGGAACACGCCAATGTGACCCCGATCAACAACCTACCCAACCCCTACGAAACCCAGCGCGACTGGGGCACGCTGCCCGACGGACGGGAATGGGGCTCGGTGAGCGCGCTCAATGTCGACATCGATGGTGTCCACATCTGGGCGGCGGACCGATGCGGGGCCAACTCCTGCGCCGAATCCAACGTCGACCCGATTGTCAGGCTCGACGCCGCCGGCAACGTCGTGCAGGCCATCGGCGGCGGCATCTTCATGTGGCCACATGGAATGGAAGTCGACGACGACGGCAATGTGTGGATCGCCGACGCGGCGACGGTAGCCGCCGTCGGTCCGTCGCCCACGCCGACCGGTCGCGGTCACGTCGTGGTCAAACTGAGCCCGAACGGCGAGGTCCTGCTGACCATCGGCACCCGCGGCGAAGCCGGAGCGCCCCCGACCCACCTGACTCAGCCGAACGATGTGGTAGTCGCCCCCGACGGCAGCATCTTCATCGGCGAGGGGCATGG
The DNA here is from genome assembly GCA_913043805.1 of uncultured Acidobacteriota bacterium. GTDB lineage: Bacteria > Acidobacteriota > Vicinamibacteria > Vicinamibacterales > UBA8438 > UBA2994. Next base: position 1,575 of record CAJWMX010000655.1, read on the forward strand.
CGCCCAGTTCGAAGACGAGCCGGGCCCGGAGTCGGTCAGCCGCATCTCGAAGTACTCGGCCGACGGCACGTTCATCAAGAGCTTTGGCGCCTGGGGCTTCGGTGACGGCGAAATGCGCGGCCCGCACTCGCTCTCGATGGACTCGCAGGGTCGGCTGTTCGTGGCGGACCGCGGAAACCGTCGCATCGTGATCTTCGACCAGGAGGGCAACCACCTGGACACCTGGTATCATTTCAGCCGGATCAGCGGCCTGCATATCACCGACGATGACACGCTCTATGCCATCGACTCGGAGTCTGACGACAACTACAACCCCGGCTGGCGCAAGGGCCTACGCGTCGGCAGCGCCCGGACCGGCGAAGTGCACTACTTCGTGCCCGAGCATGTGTCCGAGCGACCTTCTGGCATGGGCGGCTACGGCGCGATGGGCGAAGGCGTGACGGTTGACGCGGCTGGCAACGTAATTGCCGGCGAAGTGGGTTCGATCCGCGGGTTGACGAAGTTCATCCCCAGGCTCATCCCTGACTAGTCAGGTCGCGGAGTCCGGACAACGCAACGCAAGACACACCAGCGCGTCCAAGCCTCTCCGTGATCGGGCGCAGCGGAGAGCTATATTTTCGGTATCCGGTGAGGGACCTCACGTCGTGCAGCGTGGGGATCCCTACCCCTCCTGTACTCAGGAAAAG
>CAJWMX010000656.1 GCA_913043805.1 uncultured Acidobacteriota bacterium
AGGTTCGGCGATGCCGGCAAGGACCTGAAGGGGAACAACGACCTGCTGGTGCTGACTCGCCCCGACGTGATCAGCGGCATTCACCACGAGTACCTCGAGGCGGGCAGCGACATCATCGAGACCAACACCTTCAGCGCCACCGCCATCGCCCAGGCCGACTATGGCTTGCAGGAGGTCGTGTACGAGCTCAACGTCGAGGCGGCCCGTCTCGCGAAGGCCGCCACGAGCGAGTGGACCGAGAAAACACCGGATCGGCCACGGTTCGTAGCCGGTGCGCTCGGCCCCACCAACCAGACGCTGTCGATCTCTCCCGACGTCAATGACCCGGCCTTTCGGGCATGCACGTTCGACGCCATGCGCGACGCCTACCACGAGCAGGCGCGAGGGCTCGTCGACGGCGGTGCCGATCTGCTGCTGGTGGAGACCATCTTCGATACGCTCAACGCCAAGGCGGCGCTGGTCGCGATTCAGGATCTGTTCGAGGAGCGGGGCGTCGAGCTGCCGCTGATGATCTCGGTGACGATCACCGACCGGAGTGGGCGTACCCTTTCCGGCCAGACGATCGATGCCTTCTACGTGTCGATCGCCCATTCCCGCCCGTTCAGCGTCGGGATCAACTGCGCCCTTGGAGCCCGGGAGATGCGGCCGTATCTGGCCGAGTTGGCGAAGATCGCCGACTGCTGGGTGAGCTGCTATCCCAACGCCGGGTTGCCGAACGCGTTCGGTGAGTATGACCAGCAGCCGGCCGAGACCGGGCAGCTCCTGCGGGAGTTTGCCGAGAGCGGTTTCGTGAACATCTTGGGCGGCTGCTGTGGCACGACGCCAGATCACATCGCCGCGGTGGCGACCGCGCTCGACGGGGTCGCCCCCCGCCCGGCGCCCGAACCGCGCCCGGCCGCCTCGCGCCTCAGTGGGCTCGAGCGGCTGGAGGTGCATGACAACAGTAACTTCCTGATGGTTGGCGAGCGGACGAACGTCACCGGCTCGGCGCGTTTCGCACGACTCATCAAGTCCGACGACTACACCACCGCCACCGAAGTCGCGCTCGACCAGGTGCGGGGTGGCGCCAACGTCATCGACGTCAACATGGACGAGGCGCTGCTCGATTCCGAAGCAGCGATGACCCGGTTCCTCAACCTGATTGCCACCGAACCCGAGATTGCCCGGGTGCCGGTCATGATCGACAGCTCGAAGTGGTCGGTGATCGAGGCCGGGCTGAAGTGTGTCCAGGGCAAGCCGGTGGTCAACTCCATCAGCCTCAAGGAAGGGGAAGCGGACTTCCTCGAAAAGGCCGCCGCGCTCTGCCACTACGGGGCGGCCGCGGTCGTGATGGCGTTCGACGAGACCGGCCAGGCCGACACGATCGAGCGCAAGGTCGAGATCTGCGAGCGTGCCTATCGTCTGCTGACCGAGCGCGCCGGGTTCGACCCGACCGACATCATCTTCGACCCGAACATCCTCGCCATCGCGACCGGGCTCGAAGAGCACAACGACTACGCGGTCAACTTCATCGAGGCGACCCGCATCATCAAGGAGCGTTGCCCGGGGGCGCTGGTGAGCGGCGGCGTGAGCAATCTCTCATTCTCCTTCCGCGGCAACAACGTCGTCCGCGAAGCGATCCACTCCGCTTTCCTGTTCCATGCCATCAGAGCGGGCATGGACATGGGGATCGTGAACGCCGGTCAGCTCGTCGTGTACGAGGACATTCCCTCCGAACTGCTCGACCACGTCGAGGACATCATCTTCAACCGGCGCGAGGATGCCACCGAGCGGATGGTGGCGCTGGCCGAGACCGTCAAGGGCGCCGGCACCAAGCGCGAGGAGGATCTCAGCTGGCGCGAGGGTGACGTGAACGCCCGGCTGTCTCACGCGCTCGTGCACGGCATCGTCGACTACATCGAAGACGACACCGAGGAGGCCCGGGCCGCGCTGCCTCGTCCACTGGACGTGATCGAAGGGCCGCTGATGAACGGCATGAAGGTGGTCGGCGAGCTCTTCGGGGCCGGCAAGATGTTCCTGCCCCAGGTGGTCAAGAGCGCCCGGGTAATGAAGCAGGCCGTCGCCCACTTGATCCCGTTCATCGAGGCTGAGAAAACAGAAGACCAGCAGGCCAAGGGCAAGATCCTGATGGCCACGGTGAAGGGCGACGTACACGACATTGGCAAGAACATCGTGGGCGTGGTCCTGCAGTGCAATAACTACGAAGTCATCGACCTAGGCGTGATGGTGCCCTGCGAGAAGATTCTGGACGTTGCG
>CAJWMX010000657.1 GCA_913043805.1 uncultured Acidobacteriota bacterium
GCCGTGGTCTGTGACTGAGGTCGCAACGCCGCTAGACGGAAGCCTCGCCGAGAAACCTGAGGTGGGCGCGGACGTAATCGGCCACCGCGTCCACTGATCCCACGACCGGCACCGACGGCGGCAAGCCCAGGGCGTGGTCGGCGTCGATGACGAAGGCCACGCAGGGACGCCCGTAACGTTCGGCCAACCGCACCTCGCTCGCAGTACCGGCCCCCCCGGGCAGGGCGACCACCACATCGGCCGTCAGCACGTTGATGTGATTGCGCGAGGAGGGGTCGTCTCCCTGCGATCCCCGCGAGGCCAGGTGGGTTCGGATGGGAAGCTCGACCCACCGGTTCGGATAACCGGCGGGCGAGTCACGTCCAGGCGCTCCCTCGACCGCAGGCAAGACTCCAACCACGAGGCCCTGGCGCCCCTCCACCGAGACGAACGCCTGACTGACCGCGGCCATCACACCGGAGCCCCCACCCGTGAGCAGGTGGTACCCGGCTTGCGCGATCCAGGCCCCCAGAGGCTGGGCGAGATCGGGATGCCGGTCCACACCAGACCCCATCACCCCGATGATTGGTCGCCGGGAAAAACCGTCGTGCTCAGTCACGTCAAGGCTGAACCGCTGCTAACCAGGTCGGTGCCAGGGACGCCATGGTGGAACGAAAGATACAGGCGGAAGGTCGTGCCGCTACCCGGAGCGCTCTCAACGGCCACTAATCCACCCGACTGCTTGATGGCGCCGTGCACCATCGAAAGTCCGAGCCCGACGCCCTGGCCAGGTTCCTTTATCGTGAAGAACGGTTCGAAGATGCACGCCATCGTCTCGCGATCCATCCCCGACCCCTCGTCACGAACCAACAGCAGCGCGAAGACGCCCCGCTGGGCGTCTGGATACAACCGCGCTTCGGCCTCCGAGACACTAGTGACCGAGGTCTCGATGGTCAGGCTGCCGCCGTCTTCCATGGCATCGCGAGCGTTGATGGCGAGATTGGCCACAACCTGCTCGATCTGGCGCCGATCGGCGTAGCTCTCGCCCAACGCGTCTCCGAGATTCACCGTCAGCTGGATGGTCTCGCCGAGCAGGGGACCAACCAGGGCCGCCGCCAACTCGATGGCGTCGTTCAAGCTGAAGACGGTCGGGCTGATCCGCTCCTTGCGGCTGAAGGTCAGCAACTGCTGCGTGAGCGAAGCCGACTGCTCGGCCACGGTCAGAATCTGCTTCACGTCCTCGTGCACCGTATGGTCTTCGGGGACCTCGCGCAGGGTGAGCTCTGCGTAGCCGATGATGGCGGCCAGCGCATTGTTGAAGTTGTGGGCCACACCACCCGCGAGCTGACCGACGCTTTCGAGCCGCTGCGTCTGCCGTAGCTGCTCTTCGAGCTCGCGCTGTTCCGAGAGATCACGGACGACGCTGAGCACAGCCACACGCCCCTCGAACTCGATCCGCTGACTGCTCGCCAACACGTGCACGGTGCCACCATCGTTCCGGAGCAACTCGTACTCCACTAGCACCGCAGTCTCTCCCTGACTGGCCAGCTCGAGCCGGTCCGCGGCACGCTGACGGTCACGCGGCGTGAGATTGTCGAGCGGGTGTCGGCCGACCACCTGCTCGACCGTTGCCCCCAGCATGCGCGCCAGGCCTGGACTGGCATAGACGATCTTGTTGTCGACGCTCAGCACCACCCCGTCGCTCATATGGTCGAGCAGGGTTCGCAGCTGGAGCTCACTCGCGCGCAAATCCTGTTCCGCCAGCTTCCGCTCGGTGACGTTCAACCCGGTCGTCAAGACCGTCGGTCGTCCATCGAGCTCGAAACTCGAGGCCCGCACGTCGACCCAGCGCGTCTGCCCTTCCTTGGTGACGATGCGGGTTTCGTAGCGGGTCGGCGCCTCCTCTCGTGAGAACCGGCGTCGCCGATACGAGCGGATCATCTCCACGTCGTCCGGGTGAATGATGTCCCACAAGCTGGTAGTCGTGAGCTCTTCGCGCGTATAGCCGGTCATCCGCACGAACGCCGGGTTGAAATAGACCGCCCCGTGCTCCTGCAGCAACGCGATCATCGCCTGGCTGCTCTCGGCGACCAGCCGGAACTTCCGCTCGCTCTCCTCGATCTGCCGGCGAGTATCGGCATCGCGGAGCGCCACGCCGAGCAGATCGGCGGCCTCGCACAACATGGACCGCTCGTGCGCCGTCCAACCACGCGGGTGGGGGGGGAATCGAGCGACAGCAGGCCGACCAGAGTGTCGCTATGGTGCACGGGAGCGTCG
>CAJWMX010000658.1 GCA_913043805.1 uncultured Acidobacteriota bacterium
CACCATCTGACTTTAAACAACTAAGGTTTACTGGCAGAATGACGAACTCGTAAAGCGCGAGATAAAGCGAGGCGTACTGCTGAGAGAATCCAAGTTCGGACGAGTACATCACCGTAACCAGACCGATTTCGGTGCCGGTCATCGTGGCGGCGATGACGCTGGTCTCCTGACCCTCGTCGAGCACCGGCACCATCCGGTCAACCGGCGCGCTTCTGAACATGCTGGCGATCGACCGCACGGCATATGGCACCACCGCGAATGCTGACGCGGTCGCGATTCCCAGCACGTCACTCGACGCCACTTCCCGCACGTCGTCGGGAATCATCATGTCCAGCATCGACCGGTGGGTGGGGCCACCCAGCGGGATGCTGCCTCCCGGGCTGGCGGCCGACCACAGATCGACACCGGCGACGAACTGAAAGCCGGGGAGGTCACGCCGACCGCGGTCGTCGTCGAGAAAGAGCCGCTCGTCCCGGAAGTCGAGTTCGCCGAGACCCGGTCCGAGTGGAGCCTGTTCGACGGCGAGCGCCTGTCGAATCCGCTCGAGCGACGCGCGTTCCGTCTCGTCGGCCTGATCGCCCGCCCGGTTCTGGGCGGCCGCGGGCGCGGCCAGGAGCAGAGCGCACACCCACGGGGCGACGGTCAGCGGGACGCTGCGGGGGCTCCACATGATCGAGTAGTCTGATGATAGTTGAACCGCACGCGCGTGTCTTCCGACGTCCACGTCTGGACGTCGGCCCGCCCCGGGAGAATCGAGAGATGACCTTCGTCGCGGAGCTCGAACCTACCGCCGTCTGGCAGCACTTCGACACCATCCTGACCATCCCGAGGGCCTCCAAGGACGAGGAACGGATGCGGAGTCATGTCATCTCCGAGGCGACGCGTCATGGCCTTCCGCACCAGGTCGACGCCGCCGGCAACGTCGTCGTGCGGAAGCCGGCGACGTCGGGCCGGGAGGGGGCGGCGGTCACGATTCTGCAGTCGCACCTCGACATGGTGCAGGAGAAGAACTCGGATGTGGCCTTCGACTTCACGTCCGACGCGATTGTGCCGGTGCGCGACGGCGAGTATCTGACCGCCGAGGGCACCACCCTCGGGTCGGACAACGGGATCGGCGTGGCCACGATGCTGGCGCTGATGGGCGACACCGGGTTCGCCCACGGGCCGCTCGAGCTGCTGTTCACGATTGACGAGGAGACCGGGCTCACCGGCGCGGCCGATCTCGACGCCGGCCTCTTGCAGGGGCGACAGCTGATCAACCTTGATTCAGAGGAGGACGGCATCGTCTACGTGGGGTGCGCCGGTGGCGGCGACAGCCAGGTGGTGGTGCCGTTGACCGGGGAGTCGCCGGCGGCCGGCACCGTGGCCCTGTCGGTGGCGTTGACCGGGTTCAAGGGCGGGCACTCCGGCTGCGACATCCATCTGCAGCGCGGCAACGCGGTGAAACTGCTGGGGCGCGCCCTGTCGGCAGCCTATGCGGACACCCCGTTCCGGCTTGCCGCGATCGACGGCGGGAGCGCCCACAACGCCATCCCGCGCGAAGCGTTTGCCACCCTGGTGGTCGAGCAGGCCGGTCGGGCCGCCGTGATGGCCGCCATCGAGCAGGAAATGGCCGCCATCAGCACCGAGTATGGTCCGGCCGATCCCGGCATGGAGGTGGCGGTCGAGGATACCGCCTCACCCGGATCGGTCTGGGATCGGTCGGCCACCGAACAGGTCCTGCGACTCGTGAACGCCATGCCGCACGGTGTCGAGGCGATGAGCTACGACATTCCGGATCTGGTTGAAACCAGTGTCAACCTGGCCACCGTCAAGGAGGCCGATGGCGCGCTCCGGATCGGGCTGAGCAGCCGGTCGTCGATCGACACCGCGCTCGAGGCGCTCCGGCGACGCGTGCGCGCGATCGGGCTGCTGGCGGGGGCGGAGGTCGAGGAAGACAACGCCTACCCGGGGTGGAAGCCGGACCTCGAATCACATCTGCTCGAGGTGGTGAAGGCCGTGCATCGCCGTGAGCTTGGGGGCGAACCGGAGGTCAAGGCGATTCACGCCGGGCTCGAGTGCGGCATCCTCGGCAAGAAGGTGCCGGGCATGGACATGATCTCGTTCGGGCCGCAGATCGAGTTCCCGCATTCGCCCGACGAGCGTGTGCACATCGCGTCGGTCGAGCGGTTCTATCGCCTCGTGGCGGCGACGCTGACCGAGCTGGCCTAGCGAGCCGTCAAGCCATCCCTCACTCGATGTCGAAGACCTCGT
>CAJWMX010000659.1 GCA_913043805.1 uncultured Acidobacteriota bacterium
CGAGGGTGGCACCTGCCTCGACCAGGTGCTCGACCACCTCGCGGTTCCCGGTGCGGGCGGCCGTCATCAGCACGGTCTCGCCTGACGGCAATGCGGCATTGGCGTCCGCGCCCGCCTCCAGTAGCAGTGCGGTCATGGCGGGGCTGCCGTTCATGCTGGCCAGCCAGAGCGGCGTGGCGCCGAACTCGTTGGCGGCGTCGGCGGTGGCGCCCGCTTCGACCAGGGACGCCGCCATGGCCAGCTCGTCGTGGTGAGCGGCCCAGTGGAGCGCGGTCGCGCCGTCGGCTTGCGGCGCATCCGGATCAGCGCCACTGGCAAGCACGGCGGCGACCCCGGCCGCGTCGCCCTGTCGGGCGGCGTCGAGCAGCGGGCTCGTCTGGCCCCAGGACAGCGTCGCCGTCGCGACCAGGTACCCGCCCGCCAGCGCCAGAGTTCGTGTTCGCACGTCATGAGGGTGCACGCCGAGGCGCCTCAGGTCAAGTTCTTGGCTCCGGCGCACGGTACGCGTTAGGTATCTCCCCGGACATCGAGTGCACGCCTACGCGCAGGCGATGTCCCAGGACGTGGGAAGCCGACGTGTGACTGGCGGAGGGAGGTTGTTTGTAAAGAACTGTATATGAATAACTTGTCTGTTCGAGTCGACCTGGTACACGGCGTGCGATGATGATCCCATGATCCCGGGGAACGGGTAGAGCCCGGAGGCGCGATGATGAAGCAATCCCCGCGGCGTTTGTGGTGGCGATGGGTGGGGGCGTCGGCGCTCGGAGCGGCCGGTTTCGCGTTCGCGGCCAGGCCGATCAGTCTCGCGGTCGGCGGGGCGACTGGAGAGGCCTTGGGTGCAGTCGCGGCCGAGTCGGTCACCGGGGCGCTCGTCTTGGGCGGCGTCATGCTGGGCATGGCGACCGCACAGTGGCTCGTCGGGCGACATCAGGTCCCGAACTCGGCTCGTCTCGCGATCGCGAACGTGGTTGGGGCGGTCACTGGCGGCGCCGTGATGCTGGGCGGGTGGTCTGCGCTTTCCGGTGTGCTGGGCGCTGGCGTGGCGCTCGGGGTGGCGGGCGGGCGTGCCACCGCCGGTGCGTTGCAGTGGCGGATCCTCAATCGCCGTCTCTCCTGGGCTCGCCGATGGGCGGCCTCGAGCGTAGCCGGACTACTGTTGGTCGGGGCCAGCCTGGGGGTGCTTGGCGCCGCTGGTGGAGAGGCGGAACTCCTCTTCGGCGCGACCTTCGGAGCCGTCTGCGGCGCCGTCACCGGGCGTGAGGTGGTGCGCGCCATGACCGCTCAACCCGCGGCGCACGCCGCTAGCTGAGCGGCTGCCCCTGCCCGCAGTATGAACCGGTTGACACCTCGCCTCTCATCACCAAGAATTCAGACGAGGGGCGACGGCGGTGCGGGCGAAAATCTTCTGTCGGACAGGCGCGTTGGCGGGCGTCGATCAGCGAATCGACGCGTCGGTCTCCATCGGCCGCGGTGAGGGAAATGATCTGACCCTCTCCTCGCCGGTGATTTCGCAGAGCCACGCCCGGATCTTCCGCGACCCCGCTTCCCAGCACTACGTTCTCGAGGACCTCGACAGCCGGAACGGAACCCGGTTGGACGGGATACGCGTGGAGGGCCGGCGCCGCCTAGGCCGCCTCCATGTCGTGACCTTCGGCGAAGAGCATGACTTCCTCTTCGTCACCGACACGGCGGACGTCGCTCCACGTCCCGCGGTGTCGGTGCCGGCCGTAGAGACCGGCAAGGTGCCCGTGTCGCTCATCGAGATGCCCCAGCTCGAAAAGGCGCACCCGTCCGGCGAGGCGCAGCCTGACGCCTCCAAGACGGTGCACGCCGCACCTGGACCGTTGGCGGTACCCCCGCTTGACGCGTCTCGGGTTGAGGATGGGGCGGCCAACACGGTGCTGGAGCGACCGGCGCCGATGGCCGTGCCGCCGCTCGAACCGGGTCCGGAGACCGCCGAACCGACGGTGGTGCTGGAGATCATTTGTAGCGACGGCAGCAGCGTGCGTCACGAGCTCGCGACGGGTCGTCACGAGATCGGGCGCGCGCCGGGATGTGCCGTGGTCATCCACGACCGCACCCTCAGTCGGCGCCATGCGTTGCTGATTGTCGAGGGCGGAGAGGCGTCGATCGCCGATCAGGGCAGCCTGCACGGCACGTTCCTCGCCGGGCAGCCGGTGTCGACCCCGGTGGCGCTCGAGCCGGGAGTCGAGGTGATGTTCGGAGAGCAGGTGCGAG
>CAJWMX010000660.1 GCA_913043805.1 uncultured Acidobacteriota bacterium
CAGCACCCGTGGGTGGTAGACCACCTCGACCCCGCGCTCCGCCACCTCGGCCTTGATGTCATCCGGCACCTCGCCGTAGATGTCCTCGAAATCGGGGTCGCCTCCCTGCAGTAGCTGGTAGACGATATTCATCATCCAGGTCGTGCCGCTCTTGGTCGGCACCGATATGACGATGTCACGGTCCCGCCACCGGATCTCCTGCTGCAACGCAGGGTTGATCCAGGGCGGCGGCCCGCCCTTGCCTTCAGCAACACTCATGGGGCAACTCCCAGGAAGACGCCGAGCCCGCCGAACGGATTCCTAATGTGGTGACACCCGGGTGAGCGGGATGTCGATGTCGCGGTTCGGCGTGGCGATCGAGATCGTGAACGTGTTGCCGTCCAGGCTGTAGCCGAGCTGGGGAATACCCTCGCCGCGGTTCTTGAAGACGACCTTCCGATCGCCGATCTCGATCAGGTCCATGACCTGGAAATCGGCCCGCGGCTCCATGCCGGGGTTCCACTGCTTGAGCCGGAGGATGAGCGAGTCGCCCTCTTCCTCCACCACGATCAGCTCGATCATGTTGGTGACGCCGTCGCTGTCGTAGCCCCGGACGAGCGAGGCCATCGAGCCGCCCTTGGGAGTGGCCCAGTTCTCCTCGAGCGTGTCGTTGGCGTAGGTGCCGGTCATCCAGGCCAGGTCCGCGACGTTGGCGCTTGGGCCCTGGGCGAGCGCGGGGACCGCGAAGGCGACGAGTACGGCGGCGGCGATGCTGAGTCGTGACATGTGTGATCTCCCTTCAGACGTCTAGACGACACCGCCGGGCAGATCGTGTCCCGACGGTGCGTCGCACCGTATCAGGGACCGTCAGGACGCCGCTTCGAGAACTGCCCGGGCTTCGGGGCGTTGGCGTTCGAGACGGCCGAAGTCGAGGTCCAGCTGGAAGATGCTGGCGATGAAGTCGTAGGTCTGCTCGACGTCGCTGTTCCAGTCGTCGCTGATCTGGTCGACGGCGCTCAGTCCGAAACCGTTCGTGAGCGTTGGGTCGGCTCTCGCCTCGATCAGGACGGTCAGGCACTCGGGGTGGGCGAAGAGCGCCGCAACGTGCAGTGCGGTCGCGCCGTCCGCATTCTGCAGGTCGAGGTTCGCGCCCCGGTCAACCAGCTGCCGGACCAGAGCGGTCTGACGGAACATCGCCGCCACGATGAGCGGCGTTGAGACGTTCGGTTCGCGCGCGTCGATGTCGGTCCGGGCGTCCAGGGTTTGCGTCAGCAGCGTCTCATCGCCCTCCATCAGTCCTACCCAGAACGACTCTGGTGGCTGAGCGGCAGCGGGGAGCGCGACCGTATACGAAAGAACGACAGCGATGAGCCCATGGCTGATGCTGGGTACGTTTGGCATGGTTCCTCCTTCTGAGAGGTGCTACGCAGCGATACGCGGTCTGTTGCAGGGGGGCTTGGGGGTATAGTCCTGCCTGAGTCGGACCCCACGGACGGGTGCGCAGAAGGAGACTGGTGATGCGACGGGTAGTGATGGGTGCGGCGGTGGTGACCGTGGTCCTCGCGGCGGGACAGGTGGCCCGGGCGCAGGGGGTGTTCAACCTTGTGGGGATCATGGCCCAGAACTGGGGCGTCTGGGTCGAGCCTGGCCTCGCGGTCGAGGACTGGATCGACGAGGCGCGCGCCTATTGCGCTGACGACGACATTTGCGACGTGCGGATCTTCGAGGGACCGGAGCTGGCGACGCACGAAGTGCCGGTGCCGGAGGAGAACCGGGCCGGTCTTCGCTGGATCTTCCGCTACCGGGCCGGCGAGACGCCGCCCATCGTCGTCGAGGAGGCGCACGGCCAGGGAGGCGCCGAACCGCGGACGTGGACGTTCGACCAGTAGAGAAATCGGGTACGAATCAAATCGCTCCCGGCTCCGTATAGATATACAGAGCACGACGAAAGGAGCGACCGCATGGACGTAGTCGGAATGGGGTTCGGGCTGCTCGGTTTCGTGTTCGCGATGAACGCGATGAACCTGGTGACGAGGTTGGAAGCGCAGTTGCAGATGGCGCAGGCCGAGCCGGGAGAGCACGTATGACCGCGACAACCTACGACGTGCCGGTCGAGACGATTGCGCCCGAGGAGCGCACGCTGGCTGCCGTGACCCATCTGTCAGGTCTGGCGGGCTACCTGATTCCGTTCGGCGGCGTCGTGGTGCCGCTGCTCATCTGGTACCTGCAGCGAGAGTCAGTTACCATCTCGG
>CAJWMX010000661.1 GCA_913043805.1 uncultured Acidobacteriota bacterium
TGACCCCGTCGAGCGTTGCGCTACGAAGCACGACGCCGGTGGCAACGTCAACGAGCCTGGCGGTGATACGAATCTGGTCGCCGAGACGTTGATAGGCGCCTCGAATGATCCGCGACGCCGCGGCGTCGTCGCCCAGGACCATCTCGACGCCAGGCCCGGCCAGGTCGGTAACCAGCGTTTCGGCGATTCCGGCGCCAATCCAGGCGTCGCCAGGGTCTCCGGTGAGGTTCGAGAATGGCTGGATCGAGACTCTGGTTCCTTGTGCGAGGGCGCCGACGGGAAGGACCAGCAGCCACGCGGCGAGAAGACCGGCCGGGGTTGCGAGGGTTCGAGTCGCCACGTGCGGTTCGGATTCTATCGCTGGCCCTGGACGTCACGCCTGCTCGACCGTGATCGCCGCGCCCTCGGCGGCGGCCGCGAGCGCTGTCGGGTCGCCATCGATCTGGCCGATGACGTTCACCTTGCTGGCCGGGCGGATCTCGGCGCCACGGCTCATCGGGGTGGGGCCCCAGAACAGGCACAGCGCGCTGCCGGGCGGCCAGAAGGCCAACGCGCCCTTGTCCACGGTCTCCTGGGCGTCCTCGGCTTCCTCCGCCTGGACCGGTATCGAGAAGTAGATCTCGTCGCCCCAGGTCTGCACCCCACCGTTGACGGGGAGCGCCTCCCACAGGGCGTCGGCGGTAGCCGAGTCGTTGAGCGTCGCCGTCACCGTCACGCCGCCGGCTGCCACACGTATCTGTCGCATTTCGAGCCTCCGTTGACCGTGCGGCGCATCATGCCACAGCGGATTATCGCGGCCGGGTGAGCACGGTTGCCTGTGACCTCCGCCAGCGGTACAGTACGCCCGTTCAACGAGATCTCGGCACGACGGGTCGCGAACGATGCTGCTCACTTCTCTTCGTCGACGCCTCGCGGTGTTGTTCCTGGCCATGGCTGGTCCCGCCCTGGCTCAACCTGCGCCCACCGCAGAGCAGGCGGAGCTGTTCGAGTCCAGAATCCGGCCGCTCCTTGCCGACAACTGCTACCAGTGCCACAGCGGACGCGTCGCGACACCGTTCGGCGGCCTGCGGCTCGACAGCCGCGAAGGGTTGCTCGCCGGGGGCGATACGGGGCCGGCGGTGGTGCCCGGCAATGCAGCGTCCAGCGAGTTGGTCGAGCGGTTGCATGGTCGGCCGATGCTGATGCCGCCCACCGGCGCGCTGGCCGATACGGACATCGCGGCGCTGGTCGAGTGGATCGACATGGGTGCGCCCTGGCCGGCGGGGAGCATCGCGTCAGCGTCGACCCCCGACCCGTCCGAGCCCTTCGATCTTGATGAACGGCGACGGACGCACTGGGCCTGGCAGCCAGCCACCCGGGTCGCCCCGCCGACGGTGGCTGATCCGGCATGGAGCCGGACCGTGGTCGACCGGTTCATCCGCTCGACCCTGGACGGTGAGGGACTGACGCCGGCGGCGCCGGTTGACCGCGAGGCCCTGATCCGGCGGGTGTCGTTCGACCTGCGCGGCCTGCCGCCGACCCCGGCCGAGGTGGCCCGGTTCGTTGGTGACGGCTCGCCCGATGCCTATTCCGAACTGGTGGATCGGTTCCTCGCGTCGCCTCACTTCGGCGAACGCTGGGCCCGCCACTGGATGGATCTGGTCCGCTACAGCGAGTCGCACGGCAGCGAAGGTGATCCGGACATTCCGGAGGCTTGGCGCTATCGCGACTACCTGATCCGCGCCTTCAACGCCGATGTGCCATACGACCAGCTGATCCGCGAGCACGTGGCAGGGGACAGGCTCCCAGAGCCGCGCATCGATGGCGACGCGGGCATCAACGAGTCGGTGATCGGCACCGCTCACTACCGGTTGGTGGAGCATGGCTACCAGCCGGTGGATCCGTGGGAAGACCGCGTGAAGTGGGCCGACAACCAGGTCGATGTCGTGTCGAAGGCGTTCCTGGGCTTGACGGTGTCCTGCGCTCGCTGCCACGACCATAAGTTCGACGCAATCAGCCAGAAGGACTACTACTCGCTCTTCGGCACGCTGTCCGGGGCGCGCCCCACGCAGCGTGCCATCGACACGCCCGCGCGGCTGGCGACCAACCTGGAGGCCCTGGCCGAGTCGAAGGCGGACATCCGGCGGCGGCTGGCCGACGCCTGGCTCGCGGCCATCGACCAGGTACCGGCCGAGCTCGCGGTGCTCGCCGAGAAGGCATCCGACGCGGCCGACGGTGACGATG
>CAJWMX010000662.1 GCA_913043805.1 uncultured Acidobacteriota bacterium
GCGCGAGGGCAGCGGCGCCAGCGAAAACTTTGGGCGGCACGGCGGCCGCCATGGGTGGCGACGCGAAACCGGCCGGACTACCACCGGGAAGCCGCCTAACCGTTCGGCTGTCACGACCGGTCATCGTGAGCGTCGAGCAGTGATCTGGCGCCCGGATCGAGGGCCGCGCGCGGCACCCGAGGGTGGTCAATCGCCGTGGTATATTCCGCGCGTGGACGACGATATCAGGCAGGCGGTGCTATCTCGCGAAGAGGTGGCGCGCTACCTGCGCGGGGTGCCGGGCCTGAGCTCGGCCGAGGCCCGCGAGCGCATCTCGGCCTACCTTGAAGAGTTCCACACCACCCAGCGCTACTCGGTCTATCGAAACCTGAAGCACCCGCTGTACCCAATTTTTAGAAAGATCGAGCGGGTACCAGAGCATATCGATATCGTCCGGGCGGCCACCGGGTCGCAGCGAGTCATCTACGCGTCGAATCACCGTAGCCACATCGACTACCTGGTGGAACTGCTGGTCCTAGACGATCACGGCATCCGCCCACCGGTGATCGCAGCCGGTATCAACCTGTTCAATGGCGCGATGGGGCTGCTCAACCGGCATGTCACGGGCGCCCTCCCGATCCGTCGCAACTCCCGGGACCCGGCCTATCTCGCCACCTTGCGCGCTTATGTCGCGGAGCTGGTACAGCGCTCCGACCTGTTCCTGTATCTGGAAGGCGGACGCAGCTACAGCGGCGAGCTGAAGGGGCTGAAGACCGGAATGCTGCAGGCGGTGATGCAGGCCCGGAACCCGGACGCGGTCATCGTCCCGGTCGCCATCTCCTACGATCTGGTGCTCGAAGACCAGGCTCTGGCCAAACAGGGCGTCAAACGTCGGCAACGAGGTTTTTCCATCGAACTGGCCGAGATGGTCCGACTGGCCGTCGGCTATGAGTCACGCGCGTTCGTGACGTTCGGCCAGCCGATCCCGCTTCCCGACTTCGACCCGGACTCGCGGCGCGGACTGGTCACCTTGACCCGACGGACGCGAGAGGCCATTGGCAAGATCTACAAGGTGGTACCGACCGCGCTCGTCTCGGCCGCCATGCGACCGTCGATGCCGCGCCAGGCGTTGATCGACCGGGTCGACGAGCTACTCGACGCGCTGCGGCTGGCCAATGCCAACCTGGGCGTCAAGTGTGGACGAGAGGCGGTGGAGCAGGCGACGGCGCCGCTGGTCCTCCGAGGGGTGATCGCCGTCGAAGGCGATCGCTACCGCGTGCGCGACCGGAACGTCCTCCGCTACTACGCCCGGTCGCTTCACCACCTGCTACACGATCGCGGCACCTCCGCGCACACCCACTGACCGAGGACGCGTGCTCGACACGCTCTCCCGCACGCTGTTCCTGACACTCGCCGAGAGCGACCTGCTCCGGCGACTCGAGTATCGTCCGTACCTCGTCGAGGCCGGCGTCAATCGGCTCGCCAGGCAGCGTCCGCCGCTCCAGCCGTAGCCGGCACCGATCGGGATACACGCTCAGTTCGCGCCCCCCGTCGATCGTTGACCCGTGTAACGACGCCACGCCGAGGGTGGGATGAGGCTTGGCACCCTCCAATTCGGCGTTCAGGGCATCGAGTCGTGACAACACCCGCCCCATCGCCAGGATCGCGTCACGCCCCTCGGCGGGCCGGCTGCCATGGGCGACACGGCCAAAGGTCTCGACCTCGACCCACTCGAAGCCCTTTTGACAGGTGGCCAATCGAAGCCCGGTGGGTTCGGTCACCACCGCCGCATCGGCGCGGTACATCGAGGCGAACGTGTCCGCCCCCAGACTGGCATGCTCCTCGTCGGCGCCCGCCGCCACGATCAGGGCGCCGGTCGACAGCCCCCCGTCGCGAGCCAGCTCCACCGCGGCATCGACCCCGGCCGCCACGCCGCTCTTCATGTCCTAGCTGCCCCGCCCGTACAGGCGCCCGTCCCGCTCGACCGGGTCAAAGGGCGTCGTCATCCCTTCGACTCCGACCGTGTCGGTGTGGCCACACAGTACCAGCGTCAGCCCGGGCGCGATCTCGGTCAGTTCCACGTCGAGCCCGGCCAGGCGCAACTCGCTGGCGATGCGGTCGGCGACCGCGCCCTCTCCCCCACCGCCGGGGACAAGGGCCGGGTTCACGGAGTCGATGGCGACGAGGTCTCGAAGCAGACGAACGACGGGGTCCATGGGAAGACTCCCTGGGACGGAACC
>CAJWMX010000663.1 GCA_913043805.1 uncultured Acidobacteriota bacterium
CTGACCGCAGCGCTGCTGCGCTGCGCGCTGCACGCGTTGCCCACAGTAACCCCCCGGCGCGCGGCGGCGTCCTCGCTGCTTGCCTCCGCCGGCCTGCCGCCGACGCTGGCGAGCGCCGGAGATCTCGGTGAGGTGCGGCCGACCGAGCCGGTGGCGGCGGTCCCGGACGTGCCCGTGTCGTCGGATGGTGACGGCCAGACCTTCAGCGAGGCGGTCGTCGAGACCCCGACGGCGTCGGTCGCTCCGCCTCCCGCCCCCGAGCCGGCTGCGCCTCCGCCCCCAGCACCCGCGCCACGCGCCGCTCGCCCCGCCCCGCCGCTCGCGCCTGCGCCGCGCCCGGCGCCCGCGGTGGTGGTCGAGGGACGGTTGCTGGTGCGTTCCACGCCGCCTGGTGTCGCCGTCGCCGTGGATGGTGCGCCGCGAGGCCAGACGCCGCTCGCGCTGGCGGGACTGGCGGCCGGGAGCTATCAGGTGCGCTTGTCGATGGACGGCTACGAGCTCGACGAACGTCAGGTGGTCATCTCGGAGGATGATCCGATTGCCTCGCTCGATGCCACCCTCACGCCGCTCCCTGAGGCGATCTCTCCGGGAACCGCCCCGGTTGGGGTAGGATCCATCTTCGTTGACACGCGCCCGCGTGGGTCCGAGGTCTGGCTGGACCGTCAGCTGGTCGGCGAGACCCCGATGTTGATTCCCAACGTGTCGCCCGGCGTCCATGACGTCGAGTTCAGACAGGATGGCTATCGTGCCTGGGCCACGACCGTGGAGGTCGGGCCTGCGGGCCAAGCTCGCGTAACCGCCTCGCTCGATCACGCTCGCTGATGAACGCAGTTCTCGCTCTTGAAAACGGAACCTGGTTCCGCGGGACCGCAGCCGGCGCCACCGGCGCCACCCGCGGGGAAGTCGTGTTCAACACGAGCATGACCGGCTACCAGGAGGTGCTCACCGACCCGTCGTATGCCGGGCAGATCGTTACGATGACCTGTCCCCAGATTGGCAACTACGGCGTGGCGATCGAAGACGTCGAGTCGCGAGGCCCGCAGGTCGCCGGCTTCGTGATGCGCGAGGCGTCGCCCATCGCTAGCAACTGGCGAGCCAGTGGCACGCTGCAGGACTATCTCACCGACCACGGCGTGGTGGCGATCACCGGGATAGATACCCGGTCGTTGACTCGCATCCTGCGCACGGCTGGCGTGATGCGCGGGGTCATCGGCACCGGGTCGGTCGACCCCGAGGCGCTGGTCGCCGAGGCACAGCAGGTGACGCCGATGGAAGGCGCCGACCTGGTCAAGACCGTCAGTTGCGAGGAACCGTTCGACTGGCCCGGCGGGGCAGAGGACGGTCTCGAGCCCGAGGATTTTCGCCTTCCGCCGATCCGCAGCTCCGGGCGGCCCCTGACGATTGCCGCCTACGACTTCGGGCTGAAGCGGAACATCCTGCGGCGCCTCGCCGCGCACGGATGCGAGGTGCGGGTGTTTCCCGCCTCGACGCCGGCATCCGAATTGCTGGCGATGTCGCCTGACGGGGTCTTCCTCAGCAACGGCCCCGGTGACCCTGCGCCGCTCGACTATGCCGTGAAGAACGCCCGCACGGTGCTCGACGCCGACGTACCCGTCTTCGGCATCTGCCTCGGCCACCAGATCCTGGCCCTGGCCATGGGCGGGACCACCTACAAGCTGAAATTCGGGCACCGGGGTGGCAACCACCCGGTCAAGCAGCTGTCGACCGGACAGGTCGAGATTACCAGTCAGAATCACGGTTTCGCGGTGGAGCCCGAGTCGCTGCCCGAGGATGTCGATGTCACGCACCTGAACCTCTACGACGGCACCGTCGAAGGGTTGCGTCATCGGCGTCATCCGGCCTTCTGCGTCCAGTATCATCCCGAAGCGTCGCCGGGCCCCCACGACGCTGACTACCTGTTTTCCCGTTTTCTCGAGGAGATGGAGCGCCGCGCCGGCTGACCGCCGGTCGGGGGCGAGCGCTTCCGGGTCATCGCGCCCATGCCACGTCGTACCGACATCAACCGCGTACTCGTCATCGGCTCTGGCCCGATCGTGATCGGTCAGGCGTGCGAGTTTGACTACTCGGGTACCCAGGCCTGCAAGGCGCTTCGGGCCGAAGGGCTCGAGGTGGTGCTCATCAACTCGAATCCCGCCACCATCATGACCGACCCGGAGATGGCCGACCGGACCTACGTCGAGCCGCTGACGAC
>CAJWMX010000664.1 GCA_913043805.1 uncultured Acidobacteriota bacterium
GCTCGCCGGCGGCCAGGACGAACGGGAACACGTCGTCCCGCGCCGGCGGCGCTTCCGAATGGAGGCGGTTCAGCGCGACGAGCAGCTCCGGAATCACCGCCTGGATCTTCCCGTCAGGGGTGCCGAGGCGTTCCCAGCTGACCGCGTGGTCGTCGCGGGTAAAGACGAAGCCGGACGGGCTCGTCAGGATGGCCTCGAACAGCGCCTCGCCCAGCGCGAAGGCGTCCTTTCCCTCGAGCCCGGCTCGTCGAATCGAGTCGGGGTACTTCCGGGCGCACTCGTGCGCGAGCGGCCAGAGGAGCGCGGCCGAGTCGAGTCCCTCTGGGAGCGTCTCGCCCAGCGTGCGGTAGAGCAGCGCGGGCGCCAGCCAGCGCATGTCAGCGCGCTCCGCGGCGGCGCGCTTGAACCGTTCCGCGAACGCGGGACGTCCGCCGGCCTCCAGCGCGTCTCGCAACCCGGCCACGAGTTCGGTCGGTATCGCATCCATCGCCTCGGCCAACCGAGCATGGATCTCGGCTTCGGGAAGGACCGACTCGGGTGCCGGAAACAGCGGGTGGCGCAGATGAAACGAATTGTCGGGCAACTCGGAGGTGAAGAACGTGGCCTCCGCCTTCTCATACTGGGTGGCGGTCGGCAGCACGTAGTCGGCCTCGCGCGCCGTCTCGGTCATTGCGACGTCGATGACCACGGTGAACTCGAGGGCCCGGAGCGCCTCGCGCATCTTCTGGCTGTCGGCCAGCGAATGCGCCGGATTGGCGCTCTCGACAAGCATCGCGCGGTAACGGTCCGGGTGGTCGGTGAGAATCTCTTCGGGGATGACGTTGCAGGGGACCAGACCCGAGATGATCGGTGCGCCGACCACCGGCGTGGTGCGGGCGGAACGTCCACCGGCCAGCGCACGGATGTGGCTGGGCACCACCTGCGAGCCCTGCTTGCCGAAGCTGCCGGTTACAAGCCAGAGCAGCCGATGCAGGTAGCTGACGAGGGTGGAGTGCCGGTTCATCTGCACACCGAGATCCTCGAACAACGCCAGCCGGTCAGCGCCGGCCATCACTCGCGCGGCGCGCCGGACCAGCGCCTCGTCCAGGCCGCAGCGCTGGCAGGCGTCGGCGATGGACACGCGTTCGAGGGCCGGACGGACCGCATCGAACCCAACGGTGTGTTCGGTAAGCCAGTCCTCGGCGACAAGACGCTCGTCGAGGGTAACTCCCAGCAGCGCCTGGAGCAGCCAGGCGTCGGTGCCCGGTCGTACGGCCAGGTGGATGTCAGCCAGCTCGGCAGTCTCGGTGCGAACCGGGTCGATCACGATCATCTGGCGCTCGGGGTCGCGGGCGATCTCCTTGAGCACGGCTCGGGCCCGGGCGATGCTGTGCGACTGCCACGGGTTCTTGCCCAGGAACACCGCCACGTCACAGTGCTCGAAGTCGCCGCGGGCGTGGGCGCCGAACATCTCGTGGCTGACCCAGAATTCCCCGGTCTTCTCCTGAGCCAAGGCGTTCGAGCGATAGCGAACGCCCAGCGCCCCGCGGGTCGTGGTGGCGTAGCCACCCGGGAAGTGGTTGCCCTGGCCGCCACCGCCGTAATAGAGAATCGACGTGCCGCCATGGGCGTCACGCACCGCCTGGAGCCGGTCGGCTACCTCGCGGATGGCCGTCTCCCAGTCCACCGGCTCGAAATCACCATCTGCGCGGCGCCGCATCGGAGAAAGCAGCCGGTCGCGGTTGTTCTGGTAGTGGTCGAGCGTGGCCGCCTTCTGACACAGGTACCCCCGTGACGAGGGGTGCGCGCGATCGCCGCGAATGCGCTCGAGCACCCGGCCGTCGTCGCCCCCGAGCTGCACCTCGACCCCGCAGTTGCATTCACACAGGATGCAGGCGGTCGGTTTCCAGTCGCTCACGATAGGGTCTCCCGGGTCGGGTCGCAAAGAGGCGACGCTGGCCGAGAGTATCACCACCGGCCTGATACCATCTCCCAAACGAAATGCCCCAGAGGGGGAGAAGAAAGGCTGGTCCATGGCGAAAGCGCGTTCAGTGACGGCGCTCATCATCGGGGGAGCATCCGTGGTGTCTGCGTGCGGTTCGGAGCCGGCGTCGGCGCCAGAACCGGTCGCAGAACCGGGACAGGTCACGGTGGCCGAAGGCGTCGTGGCGGGAGTGCCGTCCGACCGGGATCCGAGCGTCTGGGTCTATCGCGGACTTC
>CAJWMX010000665.1 GCA_913043805.1 uncultured Acidobacteriota bacterium
TCACCCGTATAGAACGTCATCCCCGACGGACCGAGGGTGGGGGTCCAGAAGATGAGGGCCATCTGTGAGCTACGCGGGTACCCGCAGTATAGCTGGCCATCGGTCAGAGCGTGCCGAGTGCCTCGCGCTGGCGGGCGAGCCTCGACTCGCGGTCGCGGGCGAACCTTGCCACCCCGTCGAAGATTGAATCCTGGTCGAGGCGCGATTCCGTGATGACGTCCGGTTCGAGACCGCCGCTGCGCCAGCGGTCGTCGAAGTCGGCATACATCGAGTAATCCTCGGTGAGCGGTCCCAGATTCGGGATGGGAGGCACCCGCTTGGTCATGGTGCTGACCACCATGCAGTCGTAGCGCGCGGTCTCGGGCAGGATCGACTGCTGGTAGTCCTCGGACTGGAATCCGAACAGCTCGGTGCTGATCACGGCCACGATCCGGACGTTGATGCCCGCCTCGTCGAGCCGCGGAATCAGGCTGACCAGGTTCGACGACGAGCTGGATCCCTGCACGAAGACGGTGCCCATCCGGGGCGCGTCCGGGGCGTAGTCGCGAATGAGGTACAGCCCCTTGGCGGCGGCCTTTACATCGGTGTCGGCAAATGACGACCGATCGGCCACCTGAAAGTCGGGCCGCGCCACGTGGATGACGATGATGCCCAGTTCCTTGATTTCGAGCGCCTTCTGCACCGCGGCGAAGTAGCCGGCGGCCACGTCGTTGTAGTCCCAGAAGTAGAGGTTCACCACCTGGTTGCGCGGTAGCAGCGTCCAGGTCTGCGGCGCGAAGATGCCGAAGTGGGTGCGGGCGTCGGCCGCGGTCTCGGGACCCGAGTGCCCGGCCAATACGTGCAGCACGCCCAGCTCGAACGGGCTGTCCTGGTTCATCTGCGAGAAGACGCGGGCCGGCGTGTACATCAGCGGCGTGAACGCGCCGTAGGTGCCAGAGATGCCCCACATGCCAGCGAACTGGCTGGGGTCTGGTGACGCGTTCTGGCTGATCAAGCCGATGATGGTCGAGGCGTTTCCAGCTTCCTGGATGGCCGCCTTGAGTCGGGTGCCCAGCGGGTTGTCGACCGGGTCGTAGTGACCGAGGAGGTTGGCTTTCTCCACGTTGATCGAGCCGGAGAGGTCCGCCGCCATGGTCATGAACCGGCCATCGGTGACGTAGTTCAGCCAGGCGCCGATCTCGCTCACCGCCCGGCGCGGGCCCTTCTTCTGACCGGGCTCGGCGAAGAGCGAGATCTGCCGGTTGACCGTCGCGCCGCTCTGGGCGTTGGTCACCACCACGTCCTGCGGCGTGGTGGGCAGCTGCTCCACCTTCAGACGGTCGTCGAGGAACGGGTTGGTCGACGCGTCGATCCGGATCGTCGGCGTACGCGACAGCGAGCCGGCGATCTCGACCACCCGCTCGGCAATCCAGGCGCCCAGGCCGTCGCGCGAGTCGAGTACCGACATCAGGCGGTCGACGTTGGTCTTGAACTGCACCAGGCGGTCGGCGTAGCTCGCCGGCTCGCCGTCGCGGATGCCGTCGAACTCGATGCCGTAGGTGCGCTCGAACGACTCGGCCAGGTTGACGAAGTAGGGGTCGTTCAGCTTGAAGCCATAGGGGTGCGACGGATAGCCGATGATCTGCTCGGTGTCGCCGATCTTGCCGTTGCGTCCGGCCGGCCACCAGCCCTTGATGGTGGCGCCCACCAGCGCCATCGGCCGCCGGTCCTCGGCGGGCCAGTCCTCCATCGCCTTGTAGGCGGCCATCACCTGGTCGAAGTCGTTGCCGTCCTCGATGGTGAACACGTTCCAGCCATACGATACCCACTGCTGGGCCAGGTCGTAGTCGCTGTAGCCCGGCTTGACCACGCCGCCGATCAGGCTGTCGTCGATGCCGGCGTTGTTGTTCGAGATGAGGACGCGGAGCCGCTTGCCCACCTGCTGCGAGAGGGCGATGCTCTTGAGCTCTTGCGCGTGCCCTTCAGTCAGCGCGAATTCGCCTTCGAGCGCCATCACCTTCACTTCGGCCGGGCCCCCGATGTAGTCCCAGAAGAGCGCCTTCCCGGCCGCGGTCGTGATGCCGATGCCCGACGGCCCGCCGTTGACATCGTTGGTGACGTCGATCGATTCTGCGTGACCAGAAAGCGCGCGGATGCCGCGGCCCTTGGCCTCGGCGAACAGCGGATGGTCGGCCAGGCCGTTGTCGGCGAGCAG
>CAJWMX010000666.1 GCA_913043805.1 uncultured Acidobacteriota bacterium
CGGCTCATGCAAACCAAAGAGCGGCTCGCTGAACCCGATGCCCCCCGGATAGTTGTCGTAGATGAAGATCGTCGGCTCTTCGCTTTCGGCGGCAGCATCGGCGCGGGCCCGACGCGGCGGCGCCTTCCCGTCGGCGCCATGAATCGCCAGTCCGATGTCGTGGCGATCGCACATAAGCAGCAGCTGCGCCACCTGACGGAGCGCAAAACCCAATCCGACCACCCCGTCACGCCGGTCGTCGCCCTCGAAACCGAGCCCGTCGAGATACGAGCGGGTCAGCTCAAGCCAGTAGGCGGTGGTGTGCATCTCCTGCTCCGGCAGGTCCAGCTCGCCCGAGCCGACATTCTCATTCGTATAGAACTTGATCTTCTTGAACCCGACCACACGCGACACCACATGCACCTCGCCGTGGCAGCCGGCCGCCGCCGGCGGGGCGACGGGCAGCCGGTCGAACTCGTCCAGGATGGTCACCTTGGTGTAGGTGATGGCATCAGTGTAGTAGTCGCTGTCGACCGGGCGCACATAGGCTTTCTGCCGATCGAAGTCGAAACGATCCACCTGATACTGCCGCCCCTCGACCAGGTAGATGGCCTGCTCATAGAGCGTGGACGTCGCGGCGCTGAAGTCGACTTCGGCGATGATCCGGGTCTCGTCGGCGGTATCCACCACGACGAAGTTGTCTGACGAGACCGAGCGCAAGCTCACCGCGTCCGCCGGATAGGACTCGTGCAGCCAGTGCCAGCGGTCGTCGACGAGATCGACGAAGCCCTCCTCGCGCAGCAGCCCGAGCACCGCCTGCACGTCCTCCTGCCCGAACTGTTCGTCGCGCGCGAACGGCAGCTCGAAGGCGGCGCACTTGATGTGGTCGAGCAGGATCTGGAGATTGTCCGGATTGACGAGCGCGTGCTCGGGCGACGCCTCGAAGAAGTACTCCGGGTGCTGCACCACGAACTGATCCACCGGCGCGCTACTGGCCACCATGATGGCGGCCGACCGCGTGCTCCGCCGCCCCGCCCGACCGGCACGTTGCCAGCTGGCCGCAATGGTGCCCGGATAGCCGGCCATGATGCAGACGTCGAGCGCGCCGATGTCGATGCCCAGTTCCAGCGCGTTGGTCGACACCACGCCGGTCACCGTGCCGGCCCGCAGCCCCTGTTCGATCTCGCGGCGGCGGAGCGGCAGGTAGCCGCCACGATACCCACGGATGGCCTCTGGGCCTCCGGGCAGACGGCGGCCC
Source organism: uncultured Acidobacteriota bacterium (assembly GCA_913043805.1). Taxonomy (GTDB): domain Bacteria; phylum Acidobacteriota; class Vicinamibacteria; order Vicinamibacterales; family UBA8438; genus UBA2994. Next base: position 1,238 of record CAJWMX010000666.1, read on the forward strand.
GCATCCTTCAGATAAGTGGTCAGCACCTCGGTCGTCAGCCGGCTCTGGGCGAACACGATGACCTGGAGCCGCCGCTTCAGAAACTCGACGGCCAGTCGTCGGGTTTCAGAGACATACGACCGGCGGATGCCCAGCTGCGGATTGACCACAGGCGGGTTCACCAGCGCGAAGATCTTCTCGCCGCGGGGGGCCCCGTTCTCGGATACCAACGAGAACGGCTCACCGGTCAGCCCTTCGGCCAGCTCCTTGGGATTGACGATGGTCGCCGACGAGCAGATGAACGTCGGGGCCGACCCGTAGTGTGCACACACCCGACGCAAGCGTCTGAGAATGTTGGCCAGGTGGCTGCCGAACACGCCACGGTAGGCATGCAGTTCGTCGATGACCACATAGCGCAGGTTCTCGAACAGCTTTGCCCACCGCGGATGGTGCGGCAGGATGCCCGAGTGCAGCATATCGGGGTTCGAGAGCACCAGATGCGCGCGGCTCCGCACGGCACGGCGCGCATCCTGTGGGGTGTCGCCGTCGTAGGTGAAGGCGCCGATCGACAGATGCCGCTCGAGACGGTTGGTCAGCGTGAGCAGCTCAGCCAGCTGATCCTGGGCAAGCGCCTTGGTCGGATAGAGATACAGGGCGCGGGTCGCCTGACTCTCGAGGATGGTGCTCAGAATCGGCGCGTTGTAGCAGAGCGTCTTCCCGGACGCGGTGGGGGTGACCACCACCACGTGGCGCCCCTCCAGCGCGTGCGCCATCGCCTCGGCCTGATGGGTATAGGGCCGGTCGATGCCCCCCTCGGCCAGCGCTTCCCGGAGACGCCGGTCGATGGCATCGGGGTAGTCGGCGTATTCGGCGGCGACCGCCGGGAACCGGCGCCACGCGGTGACCAGTTCGTCAACGACCCCCACCGAGGCCAGGTCGTCGCTCGGCGGCGCCGGGACAAGCCGCTCGAGCGCGG
>CAJWMX010000667.1 GCA_913043805.1 uncultured Acidobacteriota bacterium
GAGTTCCGCCCCGCGCTGTCGTACGGGAGGGTGCGCGCGGCCACCCCCGATGCCGAGGCTCCGTCGGGCTGGCAAGTCAATGCCTGGGTCAAGCAGGGCATCCTCGTCGGCTTTCGCTGCGGCGACATCGACACCTTCGCCGCCCCTGATCCCGAAGTGCCGTTCCTCGACAAGGACACGTTGCCTCTCAAGCCGCTCGGCGTCGAATCTGGCGTCAGGGTCGTGCCTGGGGGCTCATCGATCCGGGACGGCGCCTATGTCGGTCCCGGCGTGATCTGCATGCCGCCGATGTTCATCAACATCGGCGCCTGGGTAGGACGTGACAGCCTGATCGACTCTCACGCGCTGGTCGGCTCCTGCGCCCAGGTGGGCGAGCGGGTTCACGTGAGCGCCGGTGCGCAGATCGGGGGTGTCCTGGAGCCGGTGGGCGCGATGCCGGTCATCATCGAAGCCGACGCGCTGGTGGGCGGAAGCACCGGCATCTACGAGGGCGCGATCGTGAAGCGCCGCGCCGTCATCGGCGCCGGCACGGTCCTGACCGGGTCGACCGCGGTCTACGACCTGCCGAACGAGACGGTCATCCGACCCGAACCGGGCTCTCCGCTCGTGGTGCCCGAAGGTGCGGTCGTCGTACCAGGCACGCGTCAGGTCACGGCCGGCGCCGGCCGCGACTGGGGCCTGGCCCTGGCGACCCCGGTCATCGTGAAGTATCGGGACGACAAGACGGACACGCGCACCGAGCTGGAGGCGTGGCTCCGGTGAGCGCCATCGATGTCGTCGAGCTGACCCGGGCACTGGTCGACATCGAATCGACCAGCGGGAACGAGGGCCAGGCGGCGCGGTGGCTCGCTGGGTGGCTGCTTGAGCGCGGCTTCTCCGTGGACGAGCAGCCGGTGGAAGACGACCGCCTGAATCTGTACGTGACCCTCGGCGACACCGACCCGGACGTGGTCCTCTCGACCCATCTCGACTGCGTGCCCCCGTACTTCCCCAGCCGGATCGAAGACAACCGACTGTATGGCCGTGGCGCCTGTGACGCAAAGGGCATCGCGGCCGCCCAGATCGGGGCGCTCGCCCAGCTACGCGAAGCGGGTGAGACCCGCGTCGGAGCGCTCTTCGTGGTCGGCGAGGAACGGGGCAGTCATGGAGCCAGGGCCGCGAACCGCACCCCTCCCGGCAGCCGGTTCCTGATCAATGGCGAACCGACCGACAGCCGCCTCGCGCTGGCCACCAAGGGCGCATATCGGGTGCTGCTGCGAGCCAGCGGCCGGGCCGCCCACTCGGCCTATCCAGAGCAGGGCGAGTCGGCCATCGACAAGCTCGTCGACGCGCTGATGGCGCTGCGCTCCATCGAACTGCCGTCCCACCCGGTACTGGGCCCGACCACCTGCACCGTTGCCCTTATCGAGGGCGGCGTGGCTCCCAATGTCGTCCCGCCGCACGCCAGCGCCGAAGCGACGTTCCGGATCGTGGGACCGAAGGAAGAGGTACGGGCCGCCATCGAGCCGCTGTCGCGGTGGGTCGAGTTGGAGGATGTCGTCGTGGTGCCGGCGGTGGAGCTTACGACCGTGCCGGGCTTCGACACCACGGTCTGCTCGTTCACCACCGATATCCCGTTCCTCGACGCCTGGGGCCAGCCGCTGCTGTTCGGGCCAGGCTCGATCCTGGTGGCCCACACCTCTGAAGAGCACGTCGATATCGACGAGCTTCGCGCCGCACCCGCACACTACGCCGGAATAGCCAAGCACCTGCTGCCCAGCTAACGCGACATCAGCCGGACCTGGCGCAACTCCACCCGATTCACCGGTTCCTCGCCGTTGGTCTCGGCCTGCTCGATCTGTTCGACGGCCTCGATACCGGACACCACGCGGCCGAACGCCGAGTAGACGCCGTCGAGCTCGGGCGAGGTATCGGTGACGATAAAGAAGGATGTCTGCGCACTATCAGCCTCGTCGCCCCGCGCCATCGAGACGATGCCCTTGACGTGCGGGGTCTCGCTCAACTCCAACGGCACGTTCTGGATCAGGGTTCGCTGCTCCTCGCTCAACGGAGTCGACCGCGTAGGCGGAAACCCGGTCTGAATGACGAATCCCGCCACCACCCGGTGAAACGCCATCCCATCGTAAAAGCCGGCATCGGCGAGCCTGAGGAAGTTCCGCACATGTTGCGGCGCCCGTTCCGGGAAGAGCTC
>CAJWMX010000668.1 GCA_913043805.1 uncultured Acidobacteriota bacterium
GAGCCTGCAGTATCACAAGGTCAAGGACGAGACGATCCTGCTCTGGAGCGGTCGGCTTTTGTTCGAGATAGGCGAGGGCGACGAGCGAGTCGAACGGGAGCTGGCCCCCGGAGAAGCGATTCACATCACTCCGGGCACCGTCCACCGGATGACGGCGATCGAAGATTGCGACATCTTCGAGGTGTCGACACCCGAGCTGGACGATGTCGTGCGTCTGGAAGACCGCTACGGCCGCGAAGGCACCTCCGACGCCTGACCTCGCGAACGAGACCAGCGTTCTCGTCGAGGTCTCCGCCTGGCAAGGCGCGACGAGGGAACAGCCAGGCGGGGCGCGAAGCCCCATGGAAGCACTAGAAGGGGATGTCGTCTTCGGTGAGCTCTGGCGGACCGGGGGCCGGGCCGCTGGGAGCTGAGCTCTGGCGACTGCCGTAGTCGCCACCGCCGCCCCCACCTTCGCCCCGTCCACCGAGGAGGACGATGCGGTCGGCACGGATCTCGGTGGTATAGCGGTCGTTGCCGTCTCGGTCTTGCCACTTCCGCGTCTGCAGCTTGCCTTCGGCGTAGATCTGTCGGCCCTTCTTCAAATAATCGTTCAGGGTCTCGGCCTGCTTGCCCCAAAGCACCACCCGGTGCCACTCGGTCCGTTCCTGACGCTCGCCAGATGTCTTGTCGTTCCAGACATCGGTGGTGGCGAGACTGATGGTGCTCACGGCAGATCCCCCCGGGGTGTAACGCACTTCCGCGTCGCGTCCCAGGTTGCCGACGATCATGACCTTGTTGACGGTGCCCATGCTGTATCTGCTCTCGAGACGACGACTACTACTGCGACTGCCCGAGGCGGTCGAGCGCCTGCTGGGCGAGATTCGACATGTTGTGATCCGGATGATTACGAACCACCTGCTCGAACGCCTGACGAGCCAACTCCGACTCGCCCAGCCGATCCAGGGCCAATCCGCGCTTGTAGAGCGCTTCGGCCACCGCATCTCCGTCCGGGTAGTTCATCACGACCTGCTCGAAGGCTGACGCGGCCTCACGATACCGCCCGTCAGCGTAGTGGGTCTGCCCGATGTAGAACTGCGCGTCGTCGGCCAGCTCCGAGCGCGGGAACGTGCTGATGTACGCCTCGAACCCTTGCACCGCCAGCGCCCACTGCCCGGTGGTGTAGTCGGCCCAGGCTTGGTCGTACATTCGCTGCGGCGAGACGCCAGGATTGACCGGAGCCACGGCGGCCGGGGCAGGCACGGGCGACGCGGCGGCGGTCGGGAGGCCTGTCTCCGGATCGATCGGCAGCTGTGTCACCTGGGGCGTCATCGGCGGAATCGCCAGTCTCAGCGCCTCGACCTCCTGAGCCAGCGACGACACCCGCACGTTGGTCTCGTCCGCCTTCTCGCGCACCACCCGGACTCCGCCCGACAAGTTGTCCACCAACAAGCGCTGGTCTGCAAAGGCGCGCCGGTTGGCTTCGTCCTGCTCGTCGAGTCTCGAAAGGAGGATTTGCAGCGTCTGGTCGAGCGAACCGAGCATCAGGTACAGGCGATTGGCTTGCTCCTGCAGCATCCGGATGTCGGCCATCATCTGCTGGTGCTCGCGGTCAGCCGCCAGGGCTGGCCGTCCAACCATGAAGACACAGATCACGCTGCATACGAGGAAGGGGAGCACACGTTTCATGGGACGTCCTCGGTTCCAGTACCCGGGGCGCTCGACACCGCGCCCCTAATCCTACCCCGGCTGACCCGGGACCGCTACCTTGCCGTGATCACGAAATGGGCGCGGCGATTGGCCGCCCACGCGGTCTCGTCGCTCCCGGGATCGAACGGAAATTCCTTGCCGTAGCTCACCGTCCGCACCCGCTCCGGATCGACACCGAGTTCGAGCAGATACTCCTGCGCGGCCAGTGCCCGGCGCTCGCCCAGCCCCAGGTTGTACTCGGGCGTGCCGCGTTCATCACAGTGGCCTTCGATCGTGATGACCCAGCTCGGATAGCGCTGGAGCACATCCACATTCGCCTCGACGGCCCGACGGGCCGGGTCATCGAGGTCCGAGCTGTCCAGCCCGAAGAAGACCGGCTCGAGCGGGGACTCGCGATTGAGCTCCTCGAGCGTCCGTGACGCGAACTCCTCGTCAGGCGTCAACCCCAGCGGCAGGTCGGGCGGCGGCGCGGGCGGAGGCAGCGGAGGAGCCGATTGCG
>CAJWMX010000669.1 GCA_913043805.1 uncultured Acidobacteriota bacterium
TGCGCGATCAGATCGCCAAGTTGCCCGATGGGACCTACACGTTCACGGACTACATCGACCGAGACCCAGGGGCGGAGACCGACGACCCCCTCCCCCTAGTGGTCGACATGACCATCGACGGCGATCAGCTCATCGTCGACTTGTCGCGGTCGGCAGCCCAGGCCATCGGTCCGGTCAATGCCTGCCGCGCGGCCACCGATGCAGCCGTCGCGACCGCAGTCAAGGAGGTCTTCTACGAGATTCCTTGGAATGAGGGATTCCAGCGCGTCATCGACATCCAGGTGCCGGATGGAACTGTGCTCACTGCGGAATACCCCGCCCCTGTCAGCGGAGTAGCGGCCTCGCCGGCCGAGAAGATCATCTCGATCATGCACGGTGCCTTTATCCAGGTTGCGCCGGAGCGATCGATGGCCTGTCCGACCAACCTCGTCAACGTGTCGGTGTTCGGCAAAGACAAGCGGGATGGCCGCGACGATCCGTACGTTATGTACATCTGGCTGGCCGGCGGCTGGGGTGGCCGCCCGGCAAGGCGCGATGCGTGGACCACGATGATGCCGCTCGGTCCGGCCACCAATCTGCAGCCGGCTGAATCGCTCGAGCGTGTCTATCCCATGATGTTCGACGGGTTCGAGTACCGGAGCGACTCTGAGGGAGCCGGTCTGCACCGTGGTGGCTTCGCCTTCTCCTGTCCGTTCCACGTGACGGGCGAAGAAGCTTCGGTCAACGTGCAGGGCGACCGTCAAGCCGTGATCGGTTGGGGCTACGGCGGAGGACTCCCCGCACCGGGCAACGGTCTGATCTACGCCCCTGGTGCGCCCGACGAGCAGAGCTTCGACATCATGAGTGCCGGGAACACCGTGCAACCCGACGTCGGGCTCGACTACTGGCAGGGGGGTGGCGGAGGCTGGGGTGATCCCCGCGAGCGACCGCCGAAATGGGTGCTTGAGGACGTTCAGGCCGACCTCGTCACGATCGAACGTGCTCGCGACGTCTACGGCGTCGTCATCACCGAAGCCGACGATCCGCTGGACTACAGGGTGGACCACGCTGCCACCGAAGCGTTGAGAGCAGGGTGAGGCGAACCGACAATGCGTGACGTCCACCGCGCTGGGCTCGGCGCGCCCAACGAGCAGAAGTTCGGCTTCGTCCAGACATGTCGTGTCGAGACCGAGATCCACATCGCCGGGCAGGTCGGAAAGGACAACCGTTCGGGTGACATGTTGCCGGCCGCCTCGTTCGCTGGCCATGTGCGAAATGCGATCCGCAACGTGGACGAGGCGGGCACCCTAGCGGTGGACGACGGCGAGACCGTAGTGCTGACCTCGTTGGCGGTGTACGTGCCGCGGCCGATGCCAGATAACGCCGTGTCCGATATCCGCGGCGCATTGGCCGCTCTCGACGTCGCTGTCACGATCGTGGGTGTGCCAGCGCTGTCATCGCCCGATTACCGAGTGGAGATCTCTGCGAGCGCGATCGTTCGCTCCGAGGAGGACGTTATGGCAACCCAATCCGTGCCCTATCCCGTGGCGATACAGGAGTGGTTTCCCGGGGCTGCCGCCGTGTCGGTTGACGGCCGAGTCCACGCTGCTGGCCATGTTGCAGTCGACGATGGCTTTGCCGGGGGCGAGGTGGCCACACAGCTGACTGGAGCGCTCGCGGCACTCGATCAGACCCTCGCGCGGCTTGGGACCTCACTCGCGTCGCTGACGTCGACGCATGTATATGCGGTGCCAGGCGGCGACGCGCTCGATTTCGACGCCATATGCCGCGCCCATCGTGAGGCTGTCGGAGCCAATCCGCCGGCGGCAACGCTGATTCTCGTCGATCAACTTCCGGTCCCGGGAGCATCCGTAATGGTCACCGCCACCGCCACCTGCCCGTCGTGATCGGTGCGCTGGGGGTCTCTGGCTCGGCGAGATTGGGACGCGCTCCCCTAGATCGCTGCTCCACGTTCGTTCATCATGCGGCCACAACGGAGGTGGTGCCTTGTCGAACTCACCCAAAGAATTCCTGAAGGACACCGATCCGATCACGTTCGAGGTGATCCGCAACTCGCTCACCTCGATCAGCAACGAGATGGCGCTCGTCGTGGCGAAGACGGCCTACAGCACGCCCGTCAATGAGGGCCGGGATTTCGCGGGCACGCTCTACGACCGGCATGGTCAACTGGTGTCCCAAGGCGAGTT
>CAJWMX010000670.1 GCA_913043805.1 uncultured Acidobacteriota bacterium
TCGGTCACCGCCAGCACGTCCCACTGCTGACACAGGGCGGCGATCGCGCCCAGCTCGTCCGGCGAGAACACCTTTCCGGTCGGGTTGTTCGGACTGTTGATGATGATGGCGCGAGTCTTGTCGTGGAAGGCCGCCGCCAGTTCGTCCGGATCGAACGTCCAGTCCGGCTCCCGTAGCGTCACATAGCGGGGCACGGCGCCGGAGATGATGCTGTCTGGACCGTAGTTCTCGTAGAACGGCTCGAAGACGATGACCTCCTCACCCGGATCCACCGTCGCCAGGAGCGTGGTCAGCATCGCCTCGGTCGAACCGCAGCAGACGGTGACCTGGTCGGCGCTGACCGCCAGTTCGTAGCGCCGGGTGAACTCGCGCGCCACCGCGTCGCGCAACGACGTGGCGCCCCAGGTGATGGCGTATTGATTGATGTCGGCAGTGATCGCGTCACGAGCGGCCGCTTTCAACGCCTCGGGCGCGGCGAAATCAGGAAAGCCCTGGGAGAGATTGATGGCATCGTGCTCGTCCGACAAGCGGGTCATCTCCCGGATGACCGATTCGGTGAACAGGGCCGTCTTCTTCGACCCGGTGCGTCGCGACATGGGCGCCATTATACGGCGAGGCCTGGATCCGGGCTGTGTCCTGGCGGCCGCGCCGATCCTGCAAGTACTTGAAAAGACAGATCTTCTGGGCTATAACTCGGTCAAGTGATCTTCACGTTTCTGTACAGAACCGCACAGAGCGACCCGATGCAGCGTGTCTCGATCCTGGCCTGCGCCGCCATCCTGCTGGCCTCTCTGATTCCTGGCTCCCCAGCCCTCGCCCAACCCGCCGGCTCGGGCGACGCGCAGCTGCTGCCGCTGAACGCGTTCTCCCCGTCCCTGCTCGGGATGTACCGCAAGGTGATGGAGATCGACGCGGAGATCAAGCGGTTCAGCGACCAGTACGGTCTCGACCCCGACCTGGCCCGCGCCGTGGTGCTCCACGAGTCGGGGGGCAACGGGTCGGTCGTGTCGATTGACGGCGCCCGCGGCTATTTCCAGGTGATGCCAGCCACCTACCGCGAGCTGCGGGTCGACACGAACATCGAAGCTGGTATCAAGTATCTCTCCCAGCAGGTGAACCGTTTCGGCCGGGAAGACTACGCGCTGGCCGCCTACAACGGCGGTCCGGGCCGGGTGTCACGCAACCGGCCGATGTATCTCGAGACGCTGCAGTACATCTTCCAGATCAGCGACTACCGGAACGCCTTGAAGCTCTACGACACGTCGATCCGACACCACGCGCTGGACATCCGCCTGGAAACGGTCCGAGAAGGCGACAGCTGGTGGACTCTGTCCGAGCGGCTCGGCCTGCCGATCGTCCAACTGCGGCTCCACAACCCGTTCCTGGCCACCCGGGCGCTTCGCGTCGGCCAGCAGGTGGCCTATCCTCCCGCGGCGCGCGACGACCTGTTCACGCCCGAGGGCGATCATCTCGTCTACACGACACGCCACGGCGACAACTATCTCCGCCTGGCGTTCATCCTGGAAGTGCCGCTCGAGGACCTGCGCGATGCCAACAGTCTGTGGCGACTGCAGAGCCTGCCGGCCGGTCAGGTGCTGCGGATTCCACTGGCCTGGGAAGGGAAATACAACGAGCACGTGGTGCAGGCCGGAGACACCCTACCCCAGATCGCCGAGCGGCTCGAGTCGAACCCCTGGCGCATCGTGAGGGACAACGGCCTGTGGGATCACGGCCTGAACCCCGGCACCACCCTCAAGGTGCGCCCCGAGGCGCCACGACCGACCTTCACCACCTACCGCGTGTCGCGGGGAGACACCCTCGGCCGCATCGCCGAGCGCCACGGCACCAGCGTGCGCGCCATCCAGTCCGCCAACGGCATGGGACGGAACACCGTCATCCGGATCGGCCAGAGTTTGCGGGTGCCTTCACTCGCGAACTGAACTATGGATTCGCCCTGGGCTACAGGCTTCAGGCGCTCGATTCTGTAGGCGGGACTTCAGCCCAGCCAAATCAGGCGTGATCGCCGTCGCCGTCGTAGGCGACGTCGTCGAACGGGAGGGTCGGTCCCGGGTCCTCCGGGAGCAGCGCACCGAAATCGTGCATGGCGAGCTGGGCCGCGCGGGCGGCGGTCAGCGCTTCCAGGCAGTGGCCGGCGTGGCTGGCGAGGATCTCGAGCG
>CAJWMX010000671.1 GCA_913043805.1 uncultured Acidobacteriota bacterium
TGGCCATCGGCGCGCTGCTGGCCGGCGCACTCTGGACCCTCCGTTCGTCTTCCTCCACACCGTCGGTCTCGACCGACCAACCCGCGGCGCTCGCCGTGGTCCGCAGCCTTCGAGTCAATGTCCAGCGGGAGATTCCGCACGACACCGACGCGTTCACGCAGGGACTCGTGTTCGAGGACGGCGTCCTGTTCGAGAGTACCGGGCTGAGAGGCGAGTCGGACCTCCGACGGGTCGATCCCGCCACGGGTGACGTCCAGGCGATCGTCACCATCGACGAGCCCTATTTCGCCGAAGGACTCGCGCTGGTCGACGACCGCCTGATCCTAATCACGCTCGATGAAGAAGAGGCCTTCGTCTTCGACCCGAGCACCCTCGAGCGTGTCGGCACGTTCGAATACGAGGGATCTGGCTGGGGGTTGTGCTACGACGGTGAGCGGCTGGTGATGACCGACGGAGGCGACCGGCTGACGTTCCGGGATCCGGAGACCTTTGCGCCGCTGGGCGGCGTCCAGGTGCGTCTGCGCGGGCAACCGCTGCGAGAACTCAACGAGCTCGAGTGTGTCGACGGCGCCGTCTATGCCAACGTCTGGGGCGAGGAGTATCTGGTCCGGGTCGATCCGGAGACCGGGCGGGTCACCCATCAGATTGACGCCTCGGGGTTGCTCGCCCCCGACGAGCGTTCGGGCACGGACGTGCTGAACGGGATCGCCTGGAACCCGCGGACCGAGACCTTCTACGTCACCGGTAAGTGGTGGCCGACGATGTTCGAGGTCACGTTCGACGAATAAGGCCCACCGCCGCTCAGCCACCAATCGTCGCATCAGTTCGATCGTGTGGGTCGGGGCTTCATCTTCAGACGGGGCTTCGCCACGAACCCCTCGCAAGGCTAGTGGGGCCCGAATGCCCCACGCCGCCTTGCGGGCGCGCCGTGCGCGCCGCTGGTTCCGATGATAGCGGTCCGGAACCGGGGGTTAGCGCCGCTCAGCGACGAGACGTCGCATCAACTCGATCGTGTGCGTCGGCGCCTCATATTCCGCTTCGCCGAGGGGCGTGCGCCCGTGCTGGTCGAGCGCCTCGAGATCGGCGCCCGCTTCCACCAGGAATTCCACCGTCTCGTCCTCGCCGAACCGAATCGAGGTATGCAGCGCGCTCGGTTGTCCGGGCGGGGTGGCGTTCACGTCCAGCCCGAGCTCGGTCACGGCGAGGACCACGGCCTCGTGTGCGCGGCTGCGCGAGGCCAGAAGCACCGCTCCCGCCCCTTCATTCGAGAGGGCCGTCGGGTCGGCGCCAAGCTGAGCCAGGGCTCGCATCGTGTCGGTATGGCCGGCCAGCGCCGCGGTCAGAAACGGGGTCAGTCCGCTCGTGCGGCGGGCCGCGCCTCCGGTTGGAGCCCCGGTGGTTCTGGCCTGGAGATCGGCGCCTCTGGTGATGAGCTCCTCGACGAGCTCGGTCTTGCCCTGCCGCGCGGCGGCGTGTAGCGGCGTGGCGCCCCCCTCGTCCCGGGTCTGGACGTCGGCGCCCTGGTCGAGCATCAGAGTGACCACCTCGTCGTGACCACCCGCCAGAGCCAGCAGAAACGGCGTCTGTCCGTCGGGGGCCGTCACATGGGGGTCGGCGCCAGCCTCGATCAGGGCGCGGGCCGAGGCAGCATCACCCTGTCGGGCCGCGAACAGGATCGGAAGGAATCCGTTGGCCGAGGCGGCGTCCACCTGGGCGCCGTGCCGGATCAACAGCGTGGCGACCTCGGGATACTCGCCTGCGATGGCCCACATCAGCGGGGTCTGGCCCATCCGAGCCTCGCGGACGTTCACCTCGGCGCCGGCGTCCAGCAGCAGATCGACGAGCTCGGCCTCCCCGCTCCTGGCCGCCGCGAGGAGCGCGGTGTCGCCGCTCCACCGTACCGCGTCAATCCGGGCGCCCGCCTCGAGGAGCGCGCGAGCGATCCCGAGGTTGCCGCGGGCACTGGCCAGCAGCAGCGGCGTCTCGCCGTTCTCGTCGATCGCGTTCGGGTTGGCACCCGCGTCAAGCAGCGCTCGGGCGATCTCCACGTCGTCTCTGAGCGATGCCCAGGCCAAGGGCGTCGAGCCATCCGGCCGACTGGCGTTGGCGTCCGCGCCGTCGGCCAGCAGCCGGTGGACCGCATCGGCGTCCCGGCGTTGCACGGCGTCGAAGA
>CAJWMX010000672.1 GCA_913043805.1 uncultured Acidobacteriota bacterium
CCGGGGGAGTCGGCCGGGCCGCCGTGGAGATCGCCAAGTGGGCCGGCGCGACGGTCGTGGCCACCGCGTCCACACCGGAGCGGCAAGAGGTCGCCCGGCTGGCCGGAGCCGACTTCGTCTTCGACTACCGCGACCCGGACATCATCTACGACATCCGTGAAGCCGTCGGATCCGTGGATCGCATCATCGAAGTGAACCTTCCCGCGAACCTCGAGATGGATCTCGAGGTCAGTAAGCCCGACACCGTCGTGGTGGTCTATGCCTCGACGGGCGCGGACATTCAGATACCGACGCGACGGTTGATGACCGCGGGCCTGGTCCTGGAGTTCATGCTGCTCTACACGGTGGCCGCGGACAAGCTCTCGACGGCCGTCTCTCAGGTGGAATCCGCCCTCGCCGAGGGCGCGCTGACCATGCCCCCGGTCCGATACTTCGAGTTGGAAGACATCGTCACCGCCCACGAAACCCAGGAGGCGGGAGCCCCCTCCCGACTAATGATCCGCCTCTAGCCGGGATCCTGCGGGGGGCGCGAGGCGTCCCATAAGTGTCCCCACGGGGCACGGCGAGAGAGAATGGGGTTATGGGTCTGGAGATTCTGGGCATCACGCTGTTCGTGCTGCTCATCGGAGCGTCCATCGCCTTGCACGAAATCGGACACCTCGTTCCGGCCAAGAAGTTCGGCGTCCGGGTCACCGACTACATGGTCGGGTTCGGTCCCACCATCTGGTCCAAGGTCAAAGGTGAGACCCGCTACGGACTGAAGGCCTTCCCGGTCGGCGGCTACATTCGAATGATCGGGATGCTCCCCCCAGGCAAAGAAGACCCCGACGGCACCGCTCGCTCGATGAACACCGGACGGTTCGCGGCGATGATCGCCCAAGCCCGCCAGCAATCCCTCGAAGAGGTGCGCGTGGGAGACGAGAACCGCCTGTTCTACAAACTTCCCGTCCGCAAGCGCGTGATCATCATGCTCGGCGGGCCGGTGATGAACCTGGTCCTGGCGTTCCTGCTGTTCGGCATCGTGCTCGTCGGCATCGGGATTCCCGCGCCGACGACGGCGGTGAATTCGGTGGTGCCGTGCACGCCGACCGTGGCGCTGCCGGCGGGCGATGCTCTGCCGTCGGGACAGTGCCCGTCGGGTACGTCGGCGACACCCGCAGCGGTGGCCGGCCTCGAGCCGGGAGACGTGATCGTGTCGGTGGGCCCGGTGGCGTCGTCATCGTGGGAGGACATCACCGCGTGGATCCGTGCCAACCCCGGACGCAGCACGCAGGTGGTGGTGGAGCGCGACGGTGGTCAAGTCTCCCTGCCGTTGACCGTCGCCGACATCGAGCGACCGGTATACGACGAGTATGGAGAGATCACCGAACAGGTCGAACAGATCGGCTTCCTCGGGGTGGCACCGGTGTTCGAGTACCAATCGCAGCCGGTCTCCAGCGTTCCGGCATATATGTGGAACCTCACGTATCGAACGGCGGCTGCCCTGTTGACGCTGCCGATCCGCATCTACGAACTCGTCGATGAGACGTTGATCGGGGGTGGCGAGCGGTCGATTAACTCTCCGGTGTCGGTCGTCGGTGCGTCGAGGCTTGGAGGCGAGATCGCGGCTATGCAGCAACCGGTGACCGCCAAGGTCGCCACCTTCCTCGGTCTTGCCGCGTCGTTAAACCTCTTCTTGTTCTTGTTCAATCTGCTACCGGTTCTGCCGCTGGACGGCGGCCATATTGCCGGGGCGTTATATGAGTCGGTGAAGAGATTCCTCGCGCGCGTGCGCGGCAAGCCCGACCCTGGGCCGGTGGATACGGCGCGGCTCTTGCCCGTCGCCTACGTGGTGGCGGCGGTGCTGCTCGGTGTTGGCCTGGTGGTTATCTGGGCCGACCTGGTGAAGCCGATCACCTTGAGTTAGCCCGCGGCAACCAACGATTAGTCGTTGCTGTTGTCGTTGTCGTTGTCGTTGGACCCGACACTTCCGCCGTCGTCGTTGTCTGCGGGTGAATGACCCGGCGAGTCGTCTGCCGTGTCCGCCGGAGCGTCATCGCTCGAATTGTCGTCCGAGTTGTCATCGCCGGGAGCGTCAACTCCGGGAGCGTCATCACTCAAGGCGTCGCCGGATTCGATGGCCGGCGGCACCGGTGATGCCTCCACCGCGGGTGGGGGAGTA
>CAJWMX010000673.1 GCA_913043805.1 uncultured Acidobacteriota bacterium
CGCAGCGTCGTCGATCAGTCGGTTGGCGGTAGGCGGGTCCTGCCAACTCGCCCGGTCGACCCAGAGGCCACGCTCGGCGGCGACCGCCGGGGCCGCTGCGGCGAGCGCCACGACGAGGACGCCGAGTGCCGTGCGCCGCGTGCCCCACGTCATGTGCTGTACCGTGGACCGCTATGTGCGGTGGAGGCGCTCTTGGAGGCGAGGCCCGACGTCTTCACCGATGGCATCGCGCACCGAGTCGTTCGCCCGCTTGAGTCGTCCGATCGCCTTCGCGTAGGTGTCGCCGGTACGTTCCATCACGATCGCCGCCTTGACGTTCCACCGCGCACGTTTCAGCAGCGCGCCAGCGGCGTCGTAGTCCAGCCCGGTCACCATGGTGATGATGCCGCGAGCCCGGTCGCGTCGTTGCTCCGACCCGGTCTGCACATCGACCATCAGATTGCCGTACGTCTTGCCAATCTGCACCATCGAGATGGTAGTCAGCATGTTTAGCACCATCTTGGTCGCGCTGCCAGCCTTCAGCCGGGTCGACCCGGCGATGACTTCCGGGCCGACGGCCGGCGCGATGATCACGTCGACGAAAGTCTGCAACTCGGTCCCCGGCCAGCAGGTCACGAAAATGATCTTCACGCCCGTCCGACGGGCCCGGGTCAGCGCCCCCCGAACGAATTGAGTCATCCCGCTGGCTGAGACACCGATCAGGACGTCTCGATTGGTCAGCCGGAGCCGGCTGATAGCGCGTCCGCCCTCCTCGAAGTTGTCCTCGACTCCCTCGCGGGGCGTGAAGAAGGCCTCGCGACCGCCCGCCATGATTGCCTGGACGAGGCGCGGCGGCGTGCCGAAGGTGGGAAGCATCTCGGCGGCTTCGAGCACGCCGAGGCGGCCGCTCGTTCCAGCGCCGACGAAGACGAGTCGACCGCCCCGTCGAAACGCCTGGGTGATCAGCTCGGCTCCGATCGCGATCCGCTGCTTCTCACGCTGGACCGCGGTGATGGTCTTGCGGTCCTCCTGCAGCATCAGATCGATGATCTCCTCGGTGGACGCCTGGTCCATCGACAGCGTGTTCTGGTTGATGGCTTCGGTGGGGAGCGATTGCCACTTGGAGCGGGTGGGCATGCGGGCCTGTCCGTGAAGAATGCCGCGGATACTACCCCTGGGGTCGGCAGGTGTCAACCGGACCCTGGTTTGATTGACTTAGATGTCGCTATCAGTGTATAGAATAAGGGTTTGAGCGGTCGAGCCGCCCCCGCACCGAACACTGTGATGACCCCGATCCTGCCGATTCGCTTGCCTGGTCCGACGATGACGGCCACCACGGCGCGCGGGCAGGGCGGATGATGTAGCTGAACGCTATCGGCAGAGGAGACGAGGCCATCATCCGCACCTGGGTGATGGCCTTCTTTTTTTCCTGACCGCGGCGCCTGCCTCGTACTGGGCGGCGCCGACGACGGTTCGAGTTAACGTCATGATGAGCGAGTCTGCGCCGTCCCGGCCATGTCGGGTGGCGATTGCCGGTTTCGGCACGGTGGGTCAGTCGGTGGCCCGCATCCTGACCAGTGGGGTCCATTCCGATCTCGCGTTGACCCACGTGTGCAATCGGAACGTCGCGTCGAAGCGGGTCGACTGGGTCGGCCCGGACGTCGTCTGGACCGAGTCGTTCGATGACCTGCTGGCCGCCGACGTCGACGTCGTTGTCGAGCTGATCGGCGGTGCTTCGCCGGCCGAGGAGTGGATCGCCCGGGCGCTGTCGGCCGGGATACCGGTAGTCACGGCCAACAAGCAGGTCATCGCCCAGGCCGGGCCCGAACTGATGAGACAGGCGCGCAGCCATCGTACGGCGCTGCTGTTCGAGGCGGCCGTCGCCGGGGGTATCCCAATCGTGCGCGGGATGCTGGACGGCGTGTCAGGAGACCGGTTGACCCGCGTGCGCGGGATCCTGAACGGCACCTGCAACTACATCCTGACCAGTATGGAGGCCGAGGGCGTCTCGTTTGGGGATGCGTTGGCCGAGGCGCAGCGGCTCGGCTTCGCCGAGGCGGATCCGACCGCCGACGTCGAGGGGTTCGACGCGCAGGCCAAACTGGCGATCCTGCTGGCGGTCGGGCTCGAGCAAGTCGTCACGGCCGACGACATCCCGCTGGCCTCGATCACGGCCGTCGAG
>CAJWMX010000674.1 GCA_913043805.1 uncultured Acidobacteriota bacterium
ACCGGCAAGACGACATCGTGCTCGGTCAGCCCCAGGGCCATCCCCTGGTTGGCGCCCATCGTGTGCAGAAACATCGAACGGTGGCTGTAGAGCGACCCCTTCGGGTCGCCGGTGGTGCCACTGGTGTAACAGAGCCCGGCCGCCATCCGCTCATCGGTTGACCGCCAGGCAAAATCAGTCCCATTGGCCCCGGCGAGCAGCTCCTCGTAATGGATCACACCGGGCAAGTCCGCCTGCAGGTCTGACGGTGCATTGACCAAGACGTGATGCCTGACTCCCTCCACGCGATTCGCCACTTTCTCGTAGAGCGGCAACACGGAGGCATCGATGAAAACGACCTGATCGTCGGCGTGATTGATGATGTAAGCGAGCTGGTCCGGAAACAGACGGATGTTCAGGGTGTGGCACACGGCCCCGGCGCCGGGAATGCCGAAGTACATCTCCAGGTGCTGATGGTGGTTCCATGCGAACGTGCCGACCCGGTCACCCGGCGTCACGCCCAGTCCGGCGAGCGCGGCCGAGAGCCGACGGCTCCGATCGAGCAGCTCCGCGTAGGTGCACTCATGCATCGACCCGTCGGGCTGCTTCGTGCGAATGGCCCGATCCGGATATAGCCGCCCCGCGTGCTCGACGATGCGGTCGAGCGTCAACGGGTAGTCCATCATCAGGCCGTGCATGTTTCTCCTTACAGGGGGCGTCGCCCACAACCTCACGCCGCGTCGCGGTCCAGTGGGGGCACCTGGCTCATTGAGGCAGTCGGAGCGCGGCTAGCGAGCCAGGAAGGCCGGGACCGGCGACCTGAACGACGATGTACTGCACGCGGTCGTGGAGGTAGCCCATCATTCCGTACTGGCCGGAGGCTGGCAGATCCACGGTGCCGACTCGCGCCCCCGTGGCCTTATCCAGAGCATGGAGCAGTGGCCGCCCCCCGGTGCCTTCGGCCGACACCAGCAGGCTGTCGGTGGCCATCACGATCGGGTGCGAGGTCCGCCCGGTGTTTGGCAGGTCGACGCCGCTCAACGCCGGATGATCCCGAATCCGCTCGGGCGTGTCCCCGTTGGGCACCGCCCACAGATGCTCGCCGGTGTTCATGTCGATGGCCACGATCCGGCTGTAGGGAGGCTTGAAGATCGGCAGGCCCTGTGGCCCCCGGAAATCGCCCCGATTGATGACCGCGAACTGCGCAATCGTCGTGCCGGTGGTCATGATGTCTTCGGGCGCGTCGATCAGTTCCCCTGGGACGATGTTCTCGGACCGACAGCCTCGTAGCGTCGGCACGAAAATGACCCCGGCGGCCGGGTCTGCGGCGGGCGGACCGAAGATGTTCGAAGCGCCGCTGGGGCAGCTGACGAACGAGCGCAGCCCCGAAGGATGTCCGTTCTCGATCGGAGGGTTGAAGATCGGGCCCAGGCGATATCGCTGGACGATCTCGAGCGCCTCGGCGCGCAGCTCCGGGGTGAAGTCGATCAGGTCGTCTTCGGTCAGCCCCTGCATCTCGAACGCTGGAGGGTGGGTCGGGAACGGCTGGGTCGGAGACAGCTGCTCGCCCGGCACCTCCGAGGCGGGCACGGCCCGCTCCTCGATCGGCCAGATCGGCTCGCCGTTGCCACGGTCAAAGGTGAACGCCCACCCCTGCTTAGTGGTCTGCACGAGGATCGGTCGGTCCCGTCCGTCGACGTTCACGTCGAGCAGCATCGGCGCCGTCGGATTGTCGAAGTTCCAGATGTCGTGGTGCACGGTCTGAAAGTGCCAGCGCCGCTCGCCCGTCGCCACGTCCAGCGCAATCACGCTCGTGCCGAAAAGCCCGTCGCCGGGCCGAAATCCTCCGTAGAAGTCGATGGTGGGTGGATTCGTCGGAATGAACACCAGCCCGCGTTCCGGGTCGGCCGACATCGGCGCCCACGAGGAGACATCGCCGGTCCACTGCCAGGCATCGTTCTCCCAGGTCTCGTGGCCGAACTCGCCCGGCCGAGGTATGACGTGGAACTTCCACAGATGCTCGCCCGATCGCGCGTCATAGCCGAGGATGTCGCCCGGCACGTTCTCGACCCGCGTCTGGTTGTAGCCTTGCTCGGCCGAGTTACCGACAACGACCACGCCGTTGACCACCATGGGCGGCGACGAGCTGGTGATGTGACCCAGCTCCCGCGGAA
>CAJWMX010000675.1 GCA_913043805.1 uncultured Acidobacteriota bacterium
TCGGCGTCGACGAATCGGACCTTCCCGCCGGCGTGCGTAACCGCGAGGACGGTCGCGAAGAACGTATTGGTCGGCACCAGTACCGTGCGTCCCTCGACCCCGTGTACGCGCATCGGAATTTCGATGGCGCTCGTGCCGCTGTTGACCGCAACGGCGTGCTGGGTCCCGCACAACTCGGCAAACGCCTCCTCGAAGGCACGGCCGTGCTTGCCCATGGTGAGCTGACCGGTTTCGAGGGTCTCACCGATTTTGGCCAGAATCTCGGCGCGATCGGACTCGGGAAAGTGAATCTTGACTGGAGGAATCTTCATGAACGTACACCTACCGTCACGGGGTTGGGGTGGAAGCATGCCCCGGCCCGCAAACGAGCCGGCGCAGAGTGAGAAATACGGCTACTGGTCGGTCTCGGCGGCTGGTCGTGCCGTGACAAGCACGCCGTCCCGCCAGACCGGCACCAGGTCATAGCGGTCCTTCTGCGCGCAGAACAGCACGTCGGCACGGCGGCCCAGCGCCACGAGGTTACGGCCGGACTCCGAATCGAGGAAGTCCCGGGGAAAGTCTGAGCTGTAGCGGGGCTCGACATCGCCCCGCAGCGGACAGTTCGGCATCGCCGCCGCGATCTCGGTCGCGGCGATCACGTCCTCGACCGCGATGTCATTGTTCCGACCCGCGACGAGGAGGGTAACCCCCCGGCCCTCCCGTCTCGCCCAAGCGTCAACATATCGTGCCGTCGCCGTCACATTGAGGAGCGTGCCGACCAGCACCCGCGGTTCAGCACCGCTGGCCGCGGCAGCGATACACTCCGTGCCGTTGGTCGTCGTCAGCACCAAATCACGTTCGCGATAGTCGTCTCCCACGAACGAAAGCGGCGAGTTGTCGAGGGTAAGACCGGCTATTTTCCGGCCGCCTCGCTCACCGGCCGTGAAGTCGCCGACACACTCGGCGACCGAGGCAACCGGCCGGACCGTGCGCACGCCATGCGCGAGCGCCGCCACGATGGTGCTGCTGGCGCGCAGCGCGTCGATGACGACGATGATCTCCCCATCCCGAGCCGCCTGGAGCGCGGCGCCGGGTCCGAGCGCCAGCGTCACCCGGGTCGACGCCACGTGCCGCGACAGCAGTGTGTCGCCCCTCAGGCCGGTCCGGAGAGTCTCGACCGCGATGGCGTCAGCCGGCGCGACGTTGCCGAGGTTAACGTCGCCGCCGCAGTTGCTGATGAACCAGGCCTGCTGGGACCTGAGCGGCGCCTCGAACAGCAGCCGCTCGAAGCCCACGGCATCTATCATCCGGGCAATCAGCTCCGGCCGTACGTCGCCCTCGTCGTCGAACATCCCGACGGTGCCGGACTCACGTCCCTCCATGACGACCTTCCAGGCGCCTGCGTCGATCTCCCGTCTGGTCACGGCCACCCGCTCATCTGGACTCAACCGCGCATCCTCGACTACCGACTTCCGTCCCACCTCGGAGACCACCCGAAAGCCCTGCTGCTTCGCCTGACTAATAAGTTCGAGCTTGTGCCGCCCCATCTCGAGTACACCGTCCGAGACCTCGATGCAGGAAAACCCCAGCGCGAGCGCTTCCTCGAAGAACCGGTCTTCCAGGCCGTGCGCCGCCGCGACCTCGAGGAAGGTCCCGCCGGGACAGACCTCGATCTCGGCCTCCAGGTAGACCTGCACCTTTTCGGCCACCCTCGCCCTGGGCATCAACCGGGCGGTTCCCCACCCCAGCTTGACGAGGTCGATGTAAGGCCCGGCCGAGGAGACCAACTCACGCGCGTCGGCGACGCTGAGCCCCTTGTCGAGCACCATCGTCACCCCGGTGTCTCGAGGCTTGACCGGGCGCACCGGCAGTGGGATGAAGCCGAAGGCGAGATTGTTGTCACTCATGGGTGGGTCTTCACGACGCGGCCAGCTCCGCCAGGGTCCGCGCAACCCGCTGAGCGCCCCGGCCGTCCACCAAGCGCGGTCCGGCCGTCCGCAAACAGCGCCGGAGCCGCGTGTCGCGCAGCAGCCGGATAATGCCCCGCTGGAACCGCGACCGCGTGAGCGTCCGATGGACGCCAAGGTTGAGCACCGCGGCCGCCCCGGCAAAGCGGTCGGCCACCCGCAGCTGACGAACGGTCGGGCACACGACCGCCGTCGGCACCCCCAG
>CAJWMX010000676.1 GCA_913043805.1 uncultured Acidobacteriota bacterium
GGCGGCTCTCCGCCTGATCCAGATAGGCCCGCACCGAGGCCGCCACGATTGGGCCGACGCCGTGCACCGCTTCGATCTCGTCGAGCGAGGCCGCCATCAGCCCATCGAGACCGCCGAACCGCCGCGCGAGCAGGTCAGCCGCTCCTTCGCCAACGTGCCGTATGCCAAGACCGAAGAGGAGCTGCGCGAAGTCTCGCTGCTTGCTGTCCTCGATCTCCTGGACCAGGTTTGACGCCGACTTGGCCTTCATGCGGTCCAGACCGACCAGGGTTTCCGCATCGAGCGCGTAGATGTCCGCCACGTCCGCGACCAGCTCGCCGTCGACCAGTTTCCCGATCAGCGCCTCGCCCAGACCTTCGATGTTCATCGCCCGCCGCGACGCGAAATGGAGCAAGCCCCGCTGAATCTTCGCGGGGCAGGCTGGATTGGGACACCGCCACACCACCTCGTCATCGCCCCGATCGAGCGCCGTGTCGCAGACCGGACAGACCGACGGCATTTCGAATGGCCGCGGAGCGTGTTCCCCGTCAGGGCGCTGGCTCAGGATCGGCTTGACCACCTTCGGGATGATGTCGCCGGCCTTCTCCACCAGCACCGTGTCCCCGGCTCGAATGTCCTTCCTGGCGACATCATCAGCGTTGTGCAGGGTGGCGAGTTGCACCGTCGTGCCTGCCAGCTCCACCGGCTCGAGCACGGCGAACGGCGTCACCGCGCCGGTCCGGCCCACGTTGACGTCGATACGGAGGAGCTTCGTGGTGGCCTGCTCGGCGGGAAATTTGAACGCCATCGCCCAGCGAGGGAACTTGGCGGTGGCCCCGAGCCGCTCCCGCGCCCCCAGGTCATCCACCTTGATTACGACCCCGTCGGTGTCGAACGGCAGTTCCCGTCGGGCGTCACCCCACTCCCGGCAATAGGCCACGACGGCCTCGCTCCCCCGGCACTGCCTCCAGTGCCGGTCCACCGGAAGCCCCCATGTCGCCAACGTCTCGAGGACGGCGGCGTGACCGGCGTCAGCCTCACCCGGTAGGGCCTCCGGTTCCACCAGTTGATACAGGTAGGCCCCGAGTCCCCGGCTCGCCACCAGCGCCGCGTCTAGCGTGCGCATTGTCCCCGCCGCGGCGTTTCTGGGATTCGCGAAGGGCGACTCGTCGGCGGCCGCCCGTTCCGCGTTCACCCGGTCGAAGGAGCTGCGCGGCAGGAAGATCTCCCCCCGCACCTCGACGACCGGGGGGGCCGACGGTCGCAGCGACAACGGGATACCCCGAACCGCTCGCACATTCGACGTGACGTCCTCGCCACGCACGCCGTCGCCACGGGTGATGCCCTGGGCGAGCAACCCGTCCCGGTAGTGCACGGCGATGCTCAACCCGTCGATCTTCAGCTCGGCGACGTAGTCGACATGCGTGTCTTCGTCGAGGTCGAGCCCCTTCCGGACCCGCTCGTCCCAGGCCACCAGGTCGGCCTCGTCGTAGGCGTTGTCGAGGCTCAGCATCGGCACGGTATGCTCGACGCTCTCGAAGCCATCGACCGGCCGACCCGCCACTCGCTGGGTCGGAGAATCTGGGGTGACCAGCTCCGGGTGCTCCGCCTCGAGCGAGGTCAGCCGCGCCAGCAGCCGGTCGAACTCGGTGTCCGAGATCTCTGGATCGTGGAGAACGTAGTACCGCTCTTCGTGATGGCGGATGGTGGCTCGAAGCTCGGCGAGCTCACGAGCGACGGCGTCGTTGGAGGGCACGAAACCGTAGGCGGTTCGCGGCTATCGGTCGCGCGACAGCACGTAATCCGGCAGCGCCATCAAGGCATCGAGATCGGTCGACGGAGGCAGGATCTCGAGCTGCCGCTTCGCCGTCGCGGCAAACTCAGAGGCCTTCTCGAAGGCCTGGTCGAGCACCCGATGCGTGGCGAGCATCGCGCGCAACTCCTGCCACGCCTCGTCGGAGAACTGTCGATCGCAGACGATGGCGCTGAGGAGCTCCCGGGCGCGACTTCCTGCCTGGTCGACCAGATAGATCGCCGGCAGGGTCATCTTGCCCTCCCGCACGTCGCCGCCCACCGGCTTCCCGAGCACCGCCTCGTCCGCCGTGTAATCTAGCAGATCGTCGACCAGCTGGAACGCGATGCCCAGATTGAAGCCGTAGTCGCGG
>CAJWMX010000677.1 GCA_913043805.1 uncultured Acidobacteriota bacterium
AGCCGCTCGAGCGCGGCAAGGACGGCGGCGTCACGCTGCCCCCCGGACAGCGCGGGCTGCTCAGCAGAACCGACTGGACCAACGAGAGGCGCTCCCCGCATGAGAGGGGATCGTAGCAGGCGAAATAAAGGCGATCAAGAAACGATGAAATGACGAATACGAAGCAGCCTTGGACACCGGGCTGCCTGGCACGCACGGCCAAACCTACGAAGCCAGGTTTGGCTTAAGCCAACGCATCGCCCCGGTGGCGTTGGCCCGGCGCTGATCCGCGACGCGGCGTGGGGCGATGGGGTCCCACTAGCGTCGCGTGGGGCTTGGGGCGAAGCCCCATGGAAGTACTAGAATTGCGCTTTGGACTGGCAGCCGTCGACGGTGACGCAGGCGCCGCTGACCCAGCTGGCACGCTCCGATGCGAGGAAGGCAACGACGTCACCGACCTCTTGGTCGCGGCCAAACCGGCCGAACGGAAGCTCGCGCTCGACGAACTTGGCCATCCCCTCGGGGTCTTCGGCCTGCCGCTTGGCCCACGAACCGCCCGGGAACGAGATCGATCCCGGCGCCACGCTGTTGACCCGGATGTTGTCCTTGGCCAGCTGCTGCGCCAGCGACTTGCCCAGGCTGATCTCGGCCGCCTTCACGGCGTTGTAGGTCATCCGGCCACCCGACTCGCGTCCCCAGATGGAGGCGATCATGATGATCACTCCGCCGCCCCGCGCCAGCAGATGAGGCACGGCGAGCCGGGAGGCCCAGATCGCCGGGTGCAGGGTCTGGTCGAGCGCCGCCTGCCAGTCCTCGTCGCTGGTCTCGAGGATGCCGCCGCCGCCCGCCTTCCCCACGTTGTTCACGAGGATGTCGAGGCCGCCGAACGTCTCGACGGCCTGGCGCACCGCCGCTTCGACGCCGGCCGCCGTGCTCAGATCGGCCTGCACCCCAAGAACGCGCCCATCGTCGCCAGCCAGCGTCTTGAGCTCGCCCTCCGCCTCGCGCAGACGCTCCTCGCCTCGGCCGGTGATACACACGCGCGCCCCTTCAGAGATGAGCGACCGCGCGCTCGCAAGGCCAAGCCCGCGACTGGATCCGGTGACCAGGGCGACTTTGTCGGAGAGTTTGAGATCCATGGAGTGCTTCAGGCTACGGGCTACGGGCTCCGGGCGCTCGTCAACGCGGCGGCCCGCCCGTCAGGTCGTTGAGCCGCCAGTCGAAGTCGATGTAGCGCAGCCGGAAGGTGTTCTGCTCGAGAAAGGCCTGCTCGCTCGGGAAGAGCGCCGGCTTGATGATCGCGACGATGGCCCGTTCGAGGGCGGTACGGTTGGAGTCGCCGCCGCTCGGCGCGGCCCCTTCAAACTGGCCAGACCGCCAGCCGAGTACCGCGTTGACACTGACCTCGTCGCCAGTGCAATCGAGCGTCACATGGCGGGGTGTCGTGGCGAAGTCTTCGACCACCGCCTGTAGCTGCGCTTCAAGCTGGCTGTCACGGAACGCTTCGCTGCGCAGCCGGGGACTGCCGACCGCGCCACGGCCGAGCGCGAGGATGGCGCGCGGGTCGCCAAACGAGGCCACCTCGTTCTCGATCGCCTCCAGCGTCATGCGGCGTCCGGCGATGAGGTGCTCCCGGCCGGTGAACATGCCCGGGACGTTCATCACGCTGTTGGTCGGGAACTCGGCCGAGGCGCCCTGGATCGGATAGTGGTCGATGACCGTCCGGAGAACCAGGGCGTTGTAGCCGTTGATCCAGAAGGCCAGGCGTCGGTCCCGCGACCAGGCCTCGAACGCCTGCGGCTCGTCAGCCAGCGACTGAATGTAGCGATCGATCGCGCGGCGCTCGATCCGGAGCGCGGCGTAGTACACGAGTCCGTCACGCACGTACTGGTCGAGAATCTCGTCCAGCACACTGGCCGCCGGCGTCTGGGCCCGGGCCACGCCCGGCGCGAGCGTGGCCAGGCCACACGCGACGATGAGCGCCAGCACCGCCAGGCGATATCGGGCGCGACGGTTGGGGGATCCAGACACGGAGACGCATAATACCCTACGTGCTAACCGTAGCGACCTTGGGAATGACCGGCTACGGCCTCTACTCCGTCGGGGCCGGCCTGATGGATCTGCTGGGCGCCTCACGCCTGGCCTGGCCGGCGAACACAGCC
>CAJWMX010000678.1 GCA_913043805.1 uncultured Acidobacteriota bacterium
TCACGTTCCCGGCCGGCTTGGCGCGCTTGGCCACGGCTGTCGCCTACGACACCGGGGTCAGGGGAGGACGACCGGCCAGCACCTCGACAACGTTCCGTGCCGCGAGCTCGGCCATGGCGGTGCGCGTTTCGCGCGTCGCGCTCCCCAGATGCGGGGTCAGACACACGTTCTCGCAGACCAGCAACCCCGGGTGCACATGGGGCTCCCCTTCGTAGACATCGAGGCCCGCTCCGGCAATGAGCCGCTCCTCGAGCGCCCAGGCCAATGCATCGTCGTCGACGACCCCGCCGCGGGATGTGTTGATCAAGATGGCCGATCGCTTCATCCGTGGAAGGGTACGCCGGTCGATCAGATGCCGGGTCGCGTCGGTCAACGGCACGTGCAGCGAGACGACATCGGAGGTACGAAGCAGTTCATCCAGCGACAGCACCGGCTGACCTTCGGCTCCAGCGCCGCTGCGATTCGCAAAGACGACCTCCATCCCGAACGCGGACGCCACCGCCGCCACGGCCTGACCGATCCGCCCGCCGCCGACCACGCCCAGCTGCTTGCCTCGCAGCTCTCCGCCAAGCAGGAAGTCGAAGGTCCAACCGTGCCAGCCTCGGGCGCGGATGATCCGGTCGCCTTCACCGACCCTGCGGGTCACCGCCAGGATCAGAGCCCAGGTCAGCTCGGCAGTCGCGCCGGTCAGGATGTCGGGGGTGTTCGTGACGATGATGCCCCGCTCGGTGGCCGCGGACACGTCGATGTTGTCGTAGCCGACCGCCACGGTGCTGATGACCTTCAGTCCATCGCCGGCCGCTATCGTATCGGCGTCGATCGGATCGTTGAACATACAGAGCAGGCCCTGCTTGCCCGCCAGCCGTTCGCGGAGCGTCTGGGGATCCAGCTCATCGGTGGAGCCATGCGCATCGACGTCGCATGCGGCGCGGAGCATGTCCAGCACCGACGACGGCAGCCGCCGAGTCACCAGCACGGTTGGACTGGAAGGGGCCATTCGCGAGGGGGTCGAGCGCGACTAGGCGATCGGTTCTCCGGGATCCACGATCCCGACCAGGGCAGCATCGACCGGCGCACCTCGACGACCGAGCGCCGATCCGGCAGCACGACCTTCGAGCACGAGCAGGACCGTTTCCCCGACGCCGGCGCCAACCGCATCCACGGCCAGCTGCGTGCCGCCCACCGGCTGGCCGTCAGCGTCGATCGGCTGGGCCAGGAGGAGCTTCGCACCGTCCAGCGACCGGTTCTTCCGGGTCGCCACCACCGAGCCAATGACACGCGCCAGCCGCATGGGTGC
Source organism: uncultured Acidobacteriota bacterium (assembly GCA_913043805.1). Classification (GTDB taxonomy): domain Bacteria; phylum Acidobacteriota; class Vicinamibacteria; order Vicinamibacterales; family UBA8438; genus UBA2994. The sequence continues at coordinate 1,298 of CAJWMX010000678.1, forward strand.
TACCGCTTCCGCGCGCGACGCGGGCGCCGCGCGGCTCGAGAAGAGGGCGCGACGGGTTGAGGCGATTCACTCTGCCAGTGGTCACAGATCCCGGTCACGGCGGCATCGGTCGGTACCACCTCGGGTCGGAACGGGAGAGCGGCTTCACGGCCACGCACGAAGAACACCTCCTCGCCCACCCCGGCGCCGACCGAGTCGACGGCGACGAGCTCGGATCCGAGTGGTTGACGGGTGGGATCCATCGGCTGGAGGACGAGCAGCGCGCGACCGCGAAGGCGCGGGTCCTTGGTGGTCGAAACCACGGTCCCAACGACGCGAGCCAGCTGCATGGGAATTGGGTCCGGGTCTCAGTCCACCGCCGGCAGCATGTCGACCGTGTCGACGATCCCGACGATAGCCGCGTCCACCGGTCGATCGGTGAGGCCGTCCGCCATCCGTGCGGAACTTCCGCTCACGACCAGCACCGTCTCGGCGGCGCCGGCGTCGACGGTATCGACGGCAACGATCGGACCGCCCCGGGGCTCACCCCCAGGAGACACCGGCTGGACCAGAAGCAGCTTGCTTCCAACCAACCGCTCGTCCTTGCGGGTGGCCACGACGGTACCGACCACGTGGGCGAGGATCATCTCGGCCAGACCCCGAGGATGAAAAACAGGACGCTACTTGCCGCTCTTGCCGATCGGCAGCACGTCTTCGAGATTGGCGTGCGGCCGCGGAATCACGTGCACGGAAACGAGCTCGCCCACCCGTCGGGCGGCCGCCGCACCGGCGTCGGTCGCGGCCTTGACCGCGGCCACATCGCCTCTGACGATCGTGGTAACGAAGCCGGCGCCGATCTTCTCC
>CAJWMX010000679.1 GCA_913043805.1 uncultured Acidobacteriota bacterium
TTGTCAATGGGCCACTCTGGGGTGTCGACCGCGGCGAGTCAACCGAGCCTGGTCAGGAGCACCCACATCGGCCGCCTGCCTCCCTCGTAGGTCTCGAGCGGAACCAGACTGCCGTCTGCCGGCTGAATCTGATACGACGCGATACGCCCTGAGTCCAGACCGGCCGCATAGACGAACCGCCCGTCGGGGTCGACATTGAAGGCCCGAGGCACCGGTTCGGTCGACGCCCGCCCGGTGGGGGTCAAGCGACCGTCGGCCGCGTCGACCCGGAAACTCGCGACGCTGTTGTGCCCCCGTTTAGGCGCATACAGAAACCGCCCGTCTGGCGTCATCTGAATCTGCGAACAGGTGTTTGGCTCATTGTAGCCTTCTGGCAGCGTGGACACCCGCTGCAACGGAGTGAGCGTACCGGCGGCGGCGATCTCATAGGCGGACACGCTGCCCGCCTGCTCGTCCGAAAAGTACACAACGTCGAGCGCCGGATGGAACACCAGAGCGCGAGGCCCGAGATACTCCGACGGCGACACCCTCGGCGGGTCATTCGCGCGGAGCTGTCCGGTGGTCGGATCGAAGTGAAACTGGAAGATGGCGTTTGGCCCCCGATTGGCAATGTGGGGAACGAACGCGAACCGATTCGAGCGATCGGTCAGGATCGCGTGCGCCCCGTGGGCGGTCGTGCGCCACGCCACCGGAGGCGCGAGCACTCCTCCGTCGCCATCTACGCCGTGTACCCCCACGACGCTCTGGTAGTAGTAGGCGCTGAGCACAAAGCGTCCCGCCCGGTCCATCGCCACGTAGACCGGTTCGCCATCGAGCGGGACCGTGGAGCGTTCCGCGAGCTCTCCACTCCGCGGATCGACCCGAAAGCTCGTCAGGGCCTTCTGTCCGCGACGGCCGACGTGGAGCGTGCGTCGATCAGGACTGAGCGTCATCGGGGCGGGTCCGCCCGGCACATCCAGATCGAAGAGCCGACGAATCACACCGGTGGCCGGCTCCATCGCGAACACCGAGATCAGATCGTCGTCCTGGAACGACACATACATGAAGACCGTCGTTGATTGCATCGCTCTCCCCTGTCAGTAGATCGCCGCGCCCTCTCTCACCCCACCAGGCGGTCACGACTGGCCCACAAGCCGAGCGCCGGACTGCATGGATGCGGGTCATGGGAGGCGGATCGGGCGAAATTATACCCACGTGGTGCCGGTCGCTCGTGGCACCATCAGGGCCCGTCGGCGCCAGGGGTGGCGCCAACGGCGACAAAGGAGGCCCCATGCCCGTGGAGACCCTGGCCTATGCCGTCGAGGACGGCGTCGGTCGCATTACCCTGCGCCGCCCGGAACGCGGCAACGCGATGAACCCTCGGCTGGCGCAGGAACTGTTCGAGACCACGGTCTCGTGCGACGTCGATCCGGACGTTCGGGCGGTCCTCATCGACGCCGAAGGCCCGATGTTCTGTGCCGGTGGCGACCTCGGCGTCTTCGCCGCGGCCGATGCCGAACTGCCGCGACTGCTAAAACGGATGACCGTCGACCTCCATGCCGCGATCTCCCGGATCGCGCGGATGGACGTCCCGGTCGTCGCCGCCGTCCAGGGTGCGGCTGCTGGGGCCGGCTTCTCCCTCGCCGCCGCGTGCGACATCGTGCTGGCCGGCCGGTCCGCCAAGTTCACGCTCGCCTACACCCGAGCCGGGCTCGCGCCCGACGGCAGCTCCACCTACTTCCTGCCGCGAATCGTCGGACGGCGGCGGGCGCTCGAGATGATGATGCTCAACCCGACGCTGTCGGCCGCCGACGCCCTCGACGCCGGCCTGGTCACCCGAGTGGTCGCCGACGCGGAGCTCCCGAGCGAGGCCAGCACGCTCGCCAGGTCGCTCGCCGAGGGGCCGACCGGCGCCTTTGGCGCCGTCAAGCGCTTGGTGCTCGCGAGCGCGAACGAGACGCTGGAGAGTCAGATGGAACTCGAGGCGTCGGCCATCATCGACGCCGCCAGCGGTCCTGACGGACGAGAAGGCATCTCCGCCTTTCTCGAGAAGCGCCGACCGACCTTCATCGGACGATAGGGCTACCGGTCTTCGGACGGCCGGTTGTCGTAGACCGCCCGGGCAAACACGCTGGCATCGGACCCGGCCACGCG
>CAJWMX010000680.1 GCA_913043805.1 uncultured Acidobacteriota bacterium
TGGCTCCTCCTGGGGGGGGGGGCTTGCGGCGTTGCCCGGCTGACCACCCACGTTGGGGACTCGCTGGCCAACGGTACCTTGACGAGCGAGACTACCGAGATTCCCGAGGAGATGCTCGAGCGCCTGCGAGCGCTGGGCTACGTCCGCTAGGGTCGACGACTCAGGCGCCCGGCTCCGCCGGTGGTCCGGGCCGCGCCCCTCACAGTCCAATGTCCACACGCCGTCTACCGCCCTGGGCCCGGGACCTGCTCGACCGCTTTCCGGTTGCCGCGCAGCCCACGACCGACCAACCGTTGCCGGACTGGCTCGAGGATGAACTCGCGCAGGTCCCCCTCTGGGCCCGGATCCGGGGCACGGACGATGTCCGGCAACGTCATCCCTATCTCGTGATCGAAGATGTTCGGGCGCAGCCCGACCTGATGCGTCAGGTGCTCGATCTACGTCCGGCCCTGGCCGATCTGGCGCAGCGCCTGGTCGACCAGGGCATCCGTCACCTGGTGTTCACCGGTTGCGGGTCGGCGTTTCACGCCTCACAGTTCGCGGCCTTCCTGTTCCGGCAATGGACGCCCTGGACGACCGAGTGCTACGAGTCACTGGAGTTCACCAGCCACTGGACCCCCTCGCACGAACCGACCGCCTTGATCGCGCAGTCGGCGACCGGGTTCACTGCCGAGACGCTCGATGCCGCCGCCCACGCCACGCACCATGGTCTGCTGACCGCGGCGCTCACCAACACGTCGGAGAGCGCCATCGAGGAGCTGTGTCACGAGTGCGTCGCGTTCCCCGCCGGGCAACGCTGCGGTCCGGCGGTGTCGGTGCTCACCACCCGGTTGATGATGTTGTATCTGCTGGCCCTCGAGGTCGGCATCGCGACCGGGCGGCTCCACACGCAAGAGGCGGACGACCTCGGCCTGGCGCTGGCGCATCTGCCGGATGCGGCCTCGGAGTTCCTCCAGGAAGAAGACCTGAACATTTCGCAGATCGCCAACGAGTTGAAGGACCAGGAGGCGCTGCTGTTCGTCGGCGGCGGCCCAAACTGGTTCTCAGCCCGGGAAGGCGCGCTCAAAGTCGAGGAGCAGTCGTACCTCTTGTCCAAGGCGTATCGCCCTGCCGAGTTCCTCCACTGCGCCATCCCCGTGATCTCGGAATCGGTGGGCACGGTCATCATCGGCGCCGAGGGCCGTTCGTACGCGCGGTCGCACGATGCCGTTCGGACCAGCCTGGCCGCCGGAGGGCCGTGTCTCGCGCTGGTGGTCGAGGGCGATGACACGATCGCGCCCGCGGCGAGCTTCGTGGTCGCGCTGCCGGATCCGATCGACGAGTTGTTGATGCCGTCGCTGGCGACCATCGCGTTCCAGCTGCTCGGCTACTACCTGGGAGCGCAGCGTGGGCACAACCCGGACGCGCTCCGCACCGACGACCTGGCCCATGCGCGGGCCTGGCTGACCGCGTTTCCGTTCGGTACCCATTGAGTCCGAAAGCCGGCTATAATCCCGGGGTTTGTCCGGCGTCCGAGTGAACGGCGCCGAGAAGGAGAAGTGTAATGCCCGCGCCACCGACCATAGCCACGGTGATGTTCATCGCCGGTGCCGTGATCCCATTCAGCGTGATCGTCATCTGCGCCGTGATCGGCCTGATCAAGCGCTAAACGGTCCGTTCCTTCCCCGACTGCACCCCCGGGGAGGGTGATTCATGACACGTGTGACCTCGGTCGCCGCCGTCCTGCTGGCGACCGTCCTCGTTGGCTGCGGTGACTCCAGCCCGACGAGTGCCGTTCCCCGCCGTCTCGATCTCGTCATCATTCTGGACGGATTGCGCCCTGACTACGTTGGTCAGGCCATGCCGACCCTCGCCGCTCTCGGACGGCGCGGGGTGGTGATGCGCAGCCATCATGCCGTGTATCCGACCGTGACCCGGGTCAACGCCGCCTCGCTGTCGACCGGCGCCTATCCGGAACGCCATGGCCTACTCGGCAACTCGGTGTACGTCCCGGCGGTGGACGAGGCGGCCTTCCTCGACACCAGTGATCGCGACAGTTTGCTGCGTATCGAGGCGGCCGGTGAGCCGCTGTTGACCGCGACCACGCTTGGCGAGGTGCTGGCGGGAGCGGGCGCCAGGCTGCTGGTGG
>CAJWMX010000681.1 GCA_913043805.1 uncultured Acidobacteriota bacterium
GCCGTCCTGGGCGCCCTGGCCTGCGTGCTCATGGCCTACGCCGGGTGGCGTCTGTTCTCACGGACGGCAGGCATCTTGGCCGGAGTGATGCTGGCGTGCTATGCGCCCGCCATTTTCTTCGACAGCCTGGTGCAGAAATCGGTGCTCGACGCCGTCTTCCTGTGCCTGACGCTGGCCCTGCTCAGCCCGCTCATGACGCGACCACTGTCCACCCACCGCCTGGGAGCGTGGGCCACCGTCGGCGTGGCGGTGGCACTGCTGGTGCTGAGCCGCGAGAACGCGCTGGTGTTTGTCGCGGTGCTGCTCTTCTGGCTGGTGTGGAGTCGTCGCGAAGACGGCCCGCATCGCTGGCGGCTGGCCACGGCGTTCGTGGTCGGTCTTGCGGTCGTGCTCTTGCCGGTTGCGGCGCGCAATCTCGCGGTCGGGGGAGAGTTCTACCTCACCACCTCGCAGTTCGGTCCCAATTTCTACATTGGCAACAACCCGGGGGCGTCCGGTATCTATCAGCCGCTTCGGTTTGGTCGTGGCGATCCGCGCTTCGAACGCCTCGACGCCACCGAACTGGCGGAGGAGGCCACCGGCACCTCGCTGACCCCGGCGGAGGTGTCGCGCTATTGGACCGTCGAGGCCCTGTCCTATATCGCCAGTCAGCCGATGGACTGGGTTCGGCTGATGGGACGCAAGGTCCGACTGGCCTGGAACGCCTCGGAGGTGGCCGATACCGAGGACCAGCTGAGCTATGCCGACCGATCCCTGCTGCTGCGGGCCTCCGGCCTGGTCTGGCACTTCGGGATTCTGGCGCCGCTGGCGCTTATTGGGGCGTGGGCCAGCTGGGCGCGCCGTCATGAGCTCGAACTGCTGTATCTAATGCTGGGCGCCTATGCCGTGACGCTGGTGGCGTTCGCGATCATGGCCCGGTATCGCTACCCGCTCGTGCCGTTCCTCGTGCTGCTGGCCGCGGTGGGAGTCACTCGGCTCCCCGACCTCGTACGGCAGGCGCCGCGACCGCAGTTGGCCGGAGTGGGCGCGGGGGTCGTGGCGCTGGCGGTGTTCTGCAACTGGCCGATGTACTCGATGGCCCAGATGCGAGCGGTGACCGAGAGCAACGTGGGAACCGAGCTGCAGGTCCAGGGCCGGGTGGACGAGGCGATCACGTTGTACCAGGACGCCCTGGCGCGGAACCCCAATAACGCCGTCGCTCACAGCAACCTGGGGACGGCATATGCGGCGGCTGGCCGGTTCGACGATGCGATCGCCTCACATCGCACGGCGCTCGAGCTGGCGCCCAACGATGCTGAGGGCTATTTTAACCTGGCCAACGCCCTGGCCGCGCGGGGAGACCTCGACGACGCCGTGACCCAGTTCCGGGAAGCGGTGCGGGTGGACGCCACTTTTGCCGAGGCGCTCGTCAACATGGGCAACGCGTTGGTCGATCTGGGCCGCTTCGATGAGGCAGCGGCCGAGTATCGGCGTGCCGCGGCACTCCGACCGGAGTGGGGGCAGTCGTTCAACAACCTCGGGTTGCTGGCCAGCGCGCGTGGTGACATCGACGAGAGCATCTCGGAGTTCCGCCGCGCGATCGACGCCGAGCCGGGCTACGCCGAGGCTCACACGAATCTTGCGGCGGCGCTTCAGTTGTCAGGGGATGTCGAGACGGCCCTGGTGCACTTCCGCCGGGCGGTCGAACTCGATCCGGACAACCCCGCGGCCCACAACGATCTCGGCATGGCCCTGGGGGGACGCGAAGCGGTTGGCGAAGCGATGCAGCACTTCCGCCGGGCGGTCGAGCTGGCACCGGACTTCGTCGAGGCGCGCGGCAACCTTGCCATGGCGCTGCGCATGGTGGGCCAGCCCGCTGACGCGGTGGCGGAGTATCAGCAGATCATCGAGTTGAATCCGGATTCAGCCGTCGCGCACAACGAGCTGGGCATCACGCTGGCCGAGCAGGGGCAGCTCGAGCCGGCGTTGATCGAGTTCCGTCGTGCCATCGAGCTGATGCCAGAGTTCGCCGGCGCCCACGGGAACCTCGGGGTGACGTTGCAGATGCAGGGCGACCAGGCCGGAGCGATCGCTGCCTTCGAAGAGGCGCTCAGGTTCGCCCCCGAGAGCGCTGAGCTACAAGCGCGTC
>CAJWMX010000682.1 GCA_913043805.1 uncultured Acidobacteriota bacterium
CCGGAGGCGTCGCGCCCGGACAGCAGTGACCCCGAGACGACCCGCCACTCCGGATCCGGCTCGACCGGCGCCAGCATGTCGGAGGTGGAGGCGCCAAGCCGGCTCCGAACCAATCTGGGCTCCGGCTGCATCGGCCCGCTCAGCGCGACGACGCGCTCCACGGCCAACTGGCCCGTCTCGAACAACCGACCAATCGCGACGACGTCCTGATAGCCGACGTGCCAGACCACGCGGCCACGGCCTGCCGGATATAGCGTATGGATGTGCAGTCCGGGCGTCCCGACCGGGTGAGGCCCGGTGAACTCTTCGTGGTGCAGCCGCTCACCGTCCGGGACCGGCACCGTGCTCCCCTGGACGGTGCAGACGAACACGGGGCCGTCTGTCAGTCGAGCCAGGGCCGCGAGTCCGCGCTCGAACGCGCCGTGCTGGCCCTCGAGTACCACCTCGACGTCGGGGGCGAGCGGCTCGGTATCGATGGCGGTCACGAAGATCGCGGCGGCCACGCCGTGCGGATCCGCCACTCGACCGAAGGGTCGTGCCCGGAGCGCCGTCCAGAGCCCGGACTCGACGAGCAACTCCCGCACCTCGTCTTCAGACAGACCGCTGGGATGCCGCCCGGTATGGGCGCTGAACGACACCTGATCGCCCCCTCGGCCCTCCCGCTCCTCACGACTGAGCTCCACGACGACCGACTCGAACAGGCGTCGATCGCCACGGTTGATGGCGCTGACGGTTCCGGCTGCCGGCGAGGTGAACCGGACCCCGGGACGCTTCTTGTCGTCGAACAGCAGCTGCCCGCGGCGCACATCATCGCCGACGGCGACGTGCATCGTGGGACGGAGACCGACGTAGTCATCCGCCAGCAGCGCAACCCTCCGGACCATCCGGCCAGTGTCCACCCGCTGCTCGGGGGCGCCCAACGCCGGAAGTCGAAGTCCCTTGCTGAAGGAATGCAGAGCCATGTGAGTGACGCGCGTGGTATCGCGACCGTCGCGACCCGAATGCCGGTAGCACCGGCTTCTAGCTTGTGATTTTTTTCTCAAGCAGGGGCAAAAAAAAGCGCCGTCGAAGAACGACGGACACCGGTCGCCTGCTGACCGTCCACCAGGGATCGTACAACCGGTGGGTTGGCGAAGTCAATTTGCTGGCTTCCGAGCGAGATAGATCCTCATAACTCCTGTTTGCACAACTGCTTACACTTGACTTCCCGTCCTCGGACACGTTACGCTCCACGACCTGAGTGAGGGCCCGTCGCCAGACCATCGATGCGCATTCTGCTGAACGGCGACCCATTCGAGCTCGAAGGACCGGTCACCGTCGAAGGACTGCTCGCCCACCTCGACATCGATCCGAGGACGGTCGCCGTCGAGCGGAATCTCGTAGTGGTCAAGAAAGCCGCGTTCGGCGATACGCCGGTCGACGACGGCGACCAGATTGAAATCGTGAACTTCGTGGGAGGGGGTTGATCCCTTCCCGATACGGACGGCCCATGGCACCCGATCCTCTCGTCATCGCGGGCAAGACGTTCTCCTCTCGGCTGATCGTCGGAACCGGAAAGTATCAGTCGCACGACCTCATGCAGCAGGCGCATGAGGCCTCGGGCGCCGAGATGGTGACCGTGGCCGTCCGTCGCGTCAACGTCACCGACCGGACGAAGAAGTCGATGCTGGACTACATCGACCCCGAGCGCTACGCCCTGCTCCCGAACACGGCCGGCTGCTATACGGCGGACGATGCCATCCGGACGGCTCGGCTGGGCCGGGAGGTCGGTCTGTCGGAGTGGGTCAAGCTCGAGGTCATCGGTGACGAGCAGACGCTGTTTCCGGACAACGAAGGTCTGCTCGAGGCGACGCGGGTCCTCGTCAAGGAAGGCTTCGTGGTCCTGCCCTACACCAACGACGATCCGGTGGTCTGCAAGAAGCTCGAGGATGCCGGCGCGGCCGCGGTGATGCCCCTGGGCGCCCCAATCGGCTCGGGACTGGGTATCCAGAACCGGAACAACATCCATATCATCAAGGAGTTCGCCGGCATACCGGTCATTGTCGACGCCGGCGTCGGGACGGCATCGGACGCGGCCGTCGCGATGGAGCTCGGCGTCGACGGCGTGCTGATGAACACC
>CAJWMX010000683.1 GCA_913043805.1 uncultured Acidobacteriota bacterium
ACGACCCACGCGTCCTCTTCGGCTTGGGGACGACCCCTGAAATCGATGGTGTCCAGGCTATCTGGCCTGATGGCACGCTCGAGACATGGACGTCGGTGCAGGTCGGTCAGTGGACCACTCTCAGCCGGGGGACGGGACAGTGACCCTCACCGCCCTGACGACCCGCCTCGGCGGCCCGGCGCGGCTACCGCTCTACCCGACGCTGCTGCTCCTGGCGATGAGCTTCGCGCCGCGCGTACAGGAGAGCCAGCCCCTCGTCTGGGCGTTCTGGGGCTCCTGCGGCGTGCTGCTCACGTGGCAATGGTGGCTGGGGCGCGCCATTGCGCGAGAGGGCCGGACGCTCAGCGTGGAGGGCACCCTTCGCAAGAACCACTACCTGCAGTTGGTGGCCCACCTGGGAGTCTACTTCTACTGGAGCTGGTATTGGCCGGAGGTGGGCAACCACGCCTGGTTGATCGCGGCGCAGGTCGTCTTCGCCTATGCGTTCGACATGCTCCTGGGATGGACCAGGCGCGACCTCTGGCGCCTGAGCTTCGGACCGTTTCCGATCATCTTCAGCACCAACTTGTTCCTCTGGTTCCGCGACGACTGGTTCTTCTTGCAGTTCGTCATGGTGGCGCTGGGGTTCGTCGGGAAGGAACTCTTCACCTGGACGCGGCAGGGGCGGCGGACTCACATCTTCAACCCGTCCGGGTTCTCGTTGTCGGTATTCTCGGTGGTCCTGATCCTGGCCGGACGGACGGATCTGACGTGGGGGCAGGAGATCGCGCTAACGCTCCGCTATCCGGAGCACATGTATCTCGTGATCTTCCTGCTGGGCCTCATGGTCCAGTACTACTTCGCGGTGACGCTGATGACCTTGTCGGCCGCCGCAACGCTCTTTCTGCTCGGTCTGGCGTACTCGGCGTTCACCGGGGTGTACTTCTTCGTCGACACCACCATCCCCATCGCCGTGTTCCTCGGTCTCCATCTACTGGTGACCGACCCCTCGACGTCACCACGCGGCAGCCTCGGACGGGTCATCTTCGGCTCGCTGTACGGCGTCAGCGTCTGGGTGCTCTACGCCGCTTTTCTTCCACTCGGCATCCCGGCGTTCTACGACAAACTGCTCTGCGTGCCGCTGCTCAATCTCAGCGTTCGCGTCATCGATCGGTTCGTCGAGCGGGTCCAGGGTGAGATGCTCGGCCTCGACCGCTTCTGGCCGACCATCTCTCCTCGCCAGCTCAACTACGGATCGATGGCGGTCTGGACGGTACTGTTCGTGGGCCTGCTGGGCACTGACGCGATAGGCAATCGACACCCCGGCACCAACCTGGCCTTCTGGGAGCAAGCGTGCGATGAAGGTCTGCGGAACGGGTGCCGCAATCTCATGGTCCGGCAGTCGAACAACTGCGCGGCCGGAGTCGCGCGATCCTGCAACGAGCTCGGGATCATGCTCGCTGAGGGCAGGGTGGACGGCCCGAATGCGACAGAGGCGGCCGCGGCGTTCGACCAGGCGTGCGAGCTCGGCCTGGGAATCGGCTGTGACAACGCCTCGGTACTGTCGAGTGGTGGACAGGAGTTCACCCATACCTCGACGACGCTGGCCTCGGCGCTGGCGCGCGGCGATCCGGCGCCCCTGCGCGAAGCGTGCGACAACGATGATGGCGAAGGCTGTTTCCTGCTTGCCGTCGCGCACCGGGAAGGCCGTGGCGTCGCCCTCGATGTGGCCCCCGCACGCGGTTTGTACTCACGCTCGTGCGACCTGGGCTGGGCGCTCGCCTGCGGCGAGCTAGCTGGGCTCTATCTGCGTGGCGAGGGCGGTGCACAGGACACGGCCCGGGCCGCCGGAAGCTTCAACCTGGGATGCGCCAGCGGGGACGCCATGAGTTGCCTCCGACTCGGCCTGCTGCTGCAGAGTGACCAGATACAGACCCCCGACCCCGAGCGTGCCCGCTCACTGATTCAGCTGGCGTGCGAGATGGGCCTCGGGCAGGCCTGCGACTTTCTAGAACCGTAGCGTGGCTTGTGGCTTGTGGCTTGTGGCTTGTGGGGCAGAGTTTGCCGAATCTGACTCCAATCGGCAAACTCCGTTAGGTCGCTGAGACAGCGTCCCTGGCTCAGCGGCCGTCGCGTGC
>CAJWMX010000684.1 GCA_913043805.1 uncultured Acidobacteriota bacterium
GGCCCGATAGCGGTCCTCGGGCACCGAGAAGCGCGCGGCGAAGGTCGATGGCGTCGCCGCGCCGTGCTGAAACCGCCGCTTCGGGTAGATAGGCATCGTGCGGCCGTAGCGTCGCTCGAGGCCGCGTCGCACGATCTCGCCCTTGAGCGCGTAGAGCCGCTCGGTCGACCCCGCCGTCAAGCGGTCGAAGGGGATGGCCTCGGCGACCCTCACGACCGCCGGACGGGTAAAGGGACTGAAGCCGACGAAGCCCAGGTGCCGGGCCGGAGCGCGTCCGCGGACGCAGGCCCGGGAGAGTCCGCCGGAGTAGGTCATCGAGTGCTTGATCGCGTCGACACCCCAGCCCTCCTGATAGAGCATCGAGTTCGAAACGACGCTGCGGATGGTTAACTCGGCGTCCTCTTCGAGCGGGTAGTCCTTGAGGTTCTCGTCGCCGCCGTCGCCATCAACAATGAGACGCCACTCGGGGTAGCGGGCGCGGATGCCGGTCAGCAGCGCCAGCACCATGGTGGCGCACTCGACGTCGAGCGGCTTGTAGTCTTCAATCACCGCCACCGCTTCGAGCGGGTCGAGCGCCTCGGACGAGACCTCGACCGCTTCATGGAGGAATCCGACCGCGAGGTGGTCCAGGGCGCGCCGCGCCTGCTTGAGGTCGGCCCCCTCACCGTCAACGGCTAGGGTGAAGGCCTTGAGCCGCGTGGCGCTCTCTCCTCGGTCAAGCAGCGCGTGATACAGCGTGACGAGCACGGCCGTGCTGTCGATACCGCCCGAGAAGAGGACCCCCAGCGGCGCCCCCGGATCCTGGGAGTCGAGCCAGGAGGCAACCTCTACCGTCAGCGCCTCGACATAGGCGTCACCGATCTGGTCGAGGTCGGGGGCGAGCGTGGCCCTGGGAGGTGTAAAGAACCTGCGCTGCTGCGGATTCGGGTCGGGGCAGCCGATGAGTCGGAGCGCGGTGACGTGATGCGCGGGCACCATCCGGGTGTAGGAGGGGTGGAACTGCTCGCCGTATCCAAGCTGTCGCAGCTGGTCGGCGATCTCGTCGATCCGCTCGGCGACCACCAGGAGCGGACCGGAGACCTCTTTCGCCAGGAAGTAGCGCATCGGCCGGTCGAGGCTGCGCGCCATGAGCACCAGTTCACCGTCGCGGGCGGTCAAGGCGAACGACCCCTCGATCCCGAGTACGTCGTGCGGATCGCCGCGAAGCCGGGCTCGCGCCTCGGCGACCGGGATGTTCTGGATGAGCTGTTCGGAGTCGTCGATCAGATCGATGACTCGATGAATGGGGCGGTCCATGCGACAGTCTCCTCTCCGCATTATACGAGGCGGAACTGGACCGCTTCCCGGACATCGTCGGCGGGCACCCTGTCGACGGCGGCGAGGTCCGCGATGGTGCGGGCGACCCGCAGCACGCGATGACAACTCCGGGTGCTCAGATGGAACCGGCGGCTCGCCATGTCGATGACCGCCAGTCCTTCCGATGTCAGCGCGCTGTGTTGAAGCAGGGCGCTGCCTTCAAGCCGCGCGTTGAGCCAGCAGCGGCATCGAGGCCCTCTTCTTGAGTGTTGCCGATGTCTGGCCGCGACGACCCGTGCGCGAACGGTCGACGACGATTCCCCGGCGCCCGCGTCGCGCAGGGCGTGATAGGGCACGGCGGGGACCCAGACGCTGAGGTCGATCCGATCCCGGAGCGGGCCTGAGAGGCGGCCATGGTAGCGGTCGATCGCGGGCGGGGTGCAGCGGCACTCGCGCTGTGGGTCTCCATGGAAACCACAAGGGCAAGGGGTCCTGGTTGCCGCCAGCAGGAAACGGGACGGTAGGACGGCGGTCCGGGCGGCACGGGCGATCCTGATGACGCCTTCCTCCAGCGGCTGCCGGAGGACGTCCAACGCGTGCCGACCGAACTCCGCGGACTCGTCGAGCAGCGCCACGGCTGACGCGGTGTGGTGCGGGGCCCGGAAGGGCGGGGTTTGCAGCTATCCTTGCCCTGCACCGAGCAGACCGGCGACCGAGGGATGGTGGTGGCCTCGAGCGCGGCCTCACGCGACAGCGGCGGCAGGATGTCTTGCAGGCGGCGAGCCAGAATGCTCTTGCCGGTGCCGGGCGGGC
>CAJWMX010000685.1 GCA_913043805.1 uncultured Acidobacteriota bacterium
GGCCCGCTCCTTCGCGTTGGCGTGCACCTCTGACAACCGTCGCGCCTGCTGCACCGCCGCATACGCGTGCGGCGCCTCCGGCGGCCGCATCGGACCGTTGAGATACGAGCCCCACGCCCAGGCCTCGCCCCAATAGCAGATGGCGCAGTTCGGATCCCGCTTCCAGGCTTCGCGGAACGACCGCACCGCGTCCGCCTTGGCGAAGGCGAACATCAGCTGCATCCCCTGGTTGAAGAAGTCCTGCGCCTCGGCATTCTCCGAGGAGATCTCGAAGGCGTAGGCGCCGAGCACTTCCGACATCAGCTCGATCGGATCCCGATACTGCTCCGGCAGCTCGGGCGGATCCTGCGCGACGGCGGTCGGCGCGCTCAGTAGCAGAGTGACGAGGGCGGCGCAGCAGGTGCGCTGGCTGAGTGTCGGCATCGGGCTCTGGCCTCCAAACGGGTCTTCTCGTGCGTCACGAACCACTAATGATACGACGGAGGTCCTGTGGGCGTTACTCGACAGGCCGACGCTTGACTTGTATTTCGCTAATAAGCCAAATAACGAATCATGAGCCGAGACGTGTTCCAGGCGCTCTCCGATCCGACCCGGCGCCGGGTGTTGCAGCTCCTGCGCGACCGACCACGGTCGGCCGGGGAGCTGGCCGACGAGTTCGATCTGTCGAAGGCCACGATGTCGGGACATTTCAACGTCCTGCGCGAAGCCGGTCTCGTGGACACGATCAAACAGGGCACCACCGTCATCTACCGAATTGAAATGACGGTCCTCGAGGACGCGCTGCTCGGGTTCGCCGAGTCATTCGGCCTGGCCGACCGCGCGACGACGCAGCGGATCGTGCGGAGGGAGGCGTGAGGGGACACTCGGCGTGGCCACTCTGGGTGGTGTTGAGCCTCGTGGCCGCGCTGTCAGTGTGGGGCTGGAGCCTGCACCCCGAACACGGTGGTCGGTGGCTGGCTCGTATGCTGGTCCTTCCGCTGATGCTGGGGGTGGTCGCGTGGCGGATTTCGCCGCGCGGCGAGCGCACGCGCGAGGAACGGCGCATTCTCGAGTGGCACCGTATCGTCTTCACGTTCGTGGGCCTGATCGTCGCGCTGGATCTGGCGTCGCAGCTGTCAATCTCGGCCGGTCTGTTGGACGCCGTCTGGAACGAGCCGCGGCTGCGAGTGGAGGGGCTGCTGCTGGGGGCGGGAGTCGCCGTGTGGGGAAATCGACTACCGACGCTGCTCTCTCCGTGGCCCCTCGGCGCCGAGCCGTTCGAGTGGCAACGCGTCCACCGGTTCGTGGGGCGGCTCACGCTGGTGGCCGGCGTCGGTCTGGTGTTGGTCTGGCTGACGTTTCCGTTGGCTCCGGCCCAGACGACGACCGCCTGGATCGTGGGCGGGGTTGCGGTGACGGCCGTCGTCCGAAAGCTCGTGTCGGTGGCGACTCCCGTCGCCGGCAACTCGCCTAGCTCCGTTCGAGCGTCTCGGAGCCGCTGACCGGCCCCAGGCAGCTCGTGCCGCTGTAGTCGATGCTGATCTGGGTCTCGGTGACCAGGGCGGTGCCGTCGAGGGTGAGCGCACATTCGATGCCGGCCTGGCTGGCGGTGCCAACGGCGTGCACCACCATTACCCCGTCCTGGTAGGTCCCGGTCGCCGTGCCGGTCAAGATGGTCCCATCCCCGCACACCCCGTCGAACGAACCGGAATACGCGTCACCCTCTTGCTGGTCGAAGTTGAAGGTCAGCTCGGAGCACGAGCCTGGCGTGGGGAGTCCGGCCGAAGCGGTACTTAGCGGCCAGGTGCCGAGCAGCACCGGCGTCAGTGAGACGCCGGTCGGGGTGAACGGGGAGCGTTCGCTCTGGCGGGTGAACTCGCACCCGGAAGCCAGAATCGTCACTCCGAGGACGAACATCGTCGTTACGAATCGGTGCAGCATCTCGGTGGCTCCCGACAGAACGGCCCCGGGGACGGCCGGTTCTGAGGTGTGCCTACCGGTGTCGCAATACCGATACCACTCGCCGCGGTGTTACACCGCGATCTCGGGGACGTCGCCGTCGGTGATGAGGTCGGGTTCAGTGGCGGCGCGTATCTCGTCGACCTCGACGCCCGGTGCGCGTTCCAG
>CAJWMX010000686.1 GCA_913043805.1 uncultured Acidobacteriota bacterium
GCTAACGTCGAACGGCGGCACCCCGAGCCCACCCTCCACGAAAGCCGACACGTCGAACAGCACACGCGGCGTCCCCGGCGCAAAGGTCGGCTGGGTCTCCACCGACACGACGGTCATCCCGTCCGGACCGATATAGAACAGCTCGTTTCCGTCGCCGCTCCACGCTGGGAGGCTCCCTCCGTCAGTCGACACAAGGGTCCTCGCAGAAGCGACCTCGGGAAACGGTCGCACATAGACCTCCGACCGCCCGAACTCGTTTGACGCGTAGGCGAGCCATTGCCCATCGAGTGAGACTGCCGCCTGCCACTCGGTGAACTCGTCGTTCAGCGGAGGGACGAACGGACCGAGGACGCTTCCGTCGCTCAGCGGCATGGTTCCAGGGGATGACCAGATAAGTCTCTTCGAATCAGGTGATTATACCCGTCGCTTCCGGCGACGTCCCCACACGGCGCTCGCATGCTATCGGCGCGCTGGCGAGCGTGGTATCGTCCGGAATCGACTTTGAGCCACGCCTGACTCCCGGAGAGGTTGCCGACCATGACCCGCCTGCTGTCCGCGCTCGCCGCACTTACGCTGGCCGTCCCCGCCGTTGCTCAGCCCGCCGGCTCGTCGCCCGGCGCCGCCCCGGCGTTCACGCCGGTGACCTGGGAACGGCTGCTGAACGCGGCCAACGAGCCGCACAACTGGCTGATGTATTCGGGCACGCTCGACAGCCAGCGGTTCAGCGGTCTCAATCAGGTAAACCGCGACACGGTGGGCGACCTCGAACTGAAGTGGGCCTATCAGATCCCGCAACTCGACCGTTCCGAGGCGGTGCCGCTGGTGGTTGACGGCGTCATGTTCATCACCGAGGCCCCGAGCAACGTCGTCGCGGTCGACGCGGCCACTGGACGCCAGTACTGGCGCTACGACCACCCGCTGCCCGACGACCTCCGGATCTGCTGCGGCCGGAACAACCGGGGCGTGGCCATCCTCGGTGAGCACCTCTACATGAGCACGCTCGACGCCCACCTGGTGGCGATCGACGCCCGCTCAGGCAACGTGGTCTGGGACCGCGAGGTGGCCGACCATCAGTCCGGCTACAGCAAGACCGCGGCGCCCCTGGTCATCAAGGACAAGGTGGTCACGGGCATCGCCGGTGGCGAGTACGGCATCCGCGGCTTCATCGACTCGTATGAGGCCACGACGGGCGAGCTCGACTGGCGGGCCCACACCATTCCGGGTCCCGATCACCCAGACAACCAGACCTGGGCTGGCGACTCCTGGCGGACGGGCGGCTCGGCGACCTGGATCACCGGGTCATACGACCCCGACCTCGATCTGGTCTACTGGGGCACCGGCAATCCGGGTCCCGACTGGAACGGCGACGTCCGGATGGGCGACAACCTCTACTCGGATGCGGCGATGGCCATCAACCACGACACCGGTGGTCTCGAGTGGTACTTCCAGTTCACGCCGCACGACGTGCACGACTGGGACGCCATCCAGGTCCCGATCCTGGCCGACATGGACTGGGAGGGCGAATCGCGGAAGGTGATGATGTGGGCCAACCGCAATGCCTTCTTCTACGTCATCGACCGGCAAAACGGCGAATTCTTGCTTGGTGAACCGTTCGCGCGGCAAACCTGGGCCGAGGGCCTCGATTCGAACGGGCGCCCAATTCGCGTACCGAACACCGCGCCGAATGCCGAGGGGGTCGTGGTCTCGCCGCCGGTCGCCGGCGCCACGAACTGGTTCTCCCCCGCCTACAGCCCGGACACCGGTCTCTTCTATGTGCAGGCCTACGACGGCGAGGACCGCTACTTCAAGCGGGACGAGGAGTACAGCGAGGGTGACCAGTTCACCGGCGGCGGCTTCGAGCGGCCGCTACCCCTCGATGAGTACCACAGCGCCGTGCGCGCCATCGACCCGACCAACGGCGACATCCGGTGGGAGTATCCGCTGCAGCCGCGCTCAACCGGCGGAATGCTGGCGACCGCCGGCGACCTCGTGTTCACCGGCAGTATCGACGGCTACTTCCTGGCGCTCGACGCCGAGACCGGCGAAGAGCTCTGGCACATGAATGTCGGCCGCCTGGTGCACTCGGCCGCGGTCACCTACGCC
>CAJWMX010000687.1 GCA_913043805.1 uncultured Acidobacteriota bacterium
CAGCGCACCGGGGGCCGCCGTGGTCCCGGTGTCTGATGCGGCCCCGGTGTCAGCCACGGTCCCGGGAGTCGTTGTCACGCTTGGCGCGACAGGCGCTCCGGGTGTGGGGTCCCCAGGCGCCTCGGCGGGCGTCTTGGTCGGGGCGGTCGGTTCGGGCGCCGGCGACGACGGTGCCTCCGTCTGGGGCGAGGCCGGCTGAGCCGGCGGCTGCGCGATCGACTCGCCGCGTCCTGCTCCCCAGACGAGGCCCAGCACGAATGCAGCCGCCACCACCATGCCGGTGCGCATAGGACTCGCGAACCGTCGGGTCTGGGTCATCTGTGTCGATTCCATTCGTCGGTCACACGAACACCTGCATGACCTCGTTTGCCAGCAGCATACCCTCTCGGGTCAACCGGAGCCGACCATGCTCCCTCACGAGCAGGCCGGACGAGACAAACGGCTCGAGTTCGCCGCCCCAGCGGGCCCAGGGATCGTGCCCGAAGCGGGCTGCGACCAGGTCCAGGTCCACGCCATCCACCAGACGGAGCCCGAGAAACATGGTATCGGCCAGTCGCTCGTCATCGGACAGGTTGCGGCTGGGTCCGATGGGCGCCTCTCCCGCCTCCATCAATGCGGCGTAGTCGCCGATCTCGCTCACGTTCTGCCACCGCCGGCGACCACGCGTGGAGTGCGCGCCACAGCCGAAGCCGAGCCACTCGCCCCCAGACCAGTACTTCAGGTTGTGGCGCGACCGGTGCTCGGCCCGTGCGACGTTCGAAATCTCGTACTGCCGGTATCCCGCCTCGTCGAGTCGCGCCAGCCCACCGAGATACATCTCGGCCGCCGCCTCGTCGGCGGCCTGCTCCCAGCCACCTCGCGCCATCTCTTCCTTGAGCGGCGCGTTCGGATAGAGCTCCAGCAGATACAGCGACGCGTGATCGGGACCAAGCGCGATCAGCTGCTCGACCGACTCCATCCAACCAGCCACGGTCTGCTCGGGCAGCCAGACCATCAAATCGAGGCTGACATCATCGAAGCCCGCTGCGCGGGCGGTCTCGAACGCCTCCACCGCGCGCGCGGCGCTGTGCAGCCTGCCCAGTCGCCGCAGTTCCTCATCTCTGAACGATTGGACACCAAGACTCAGCCGGTTGACTCCGGCCGCCCGATAGCCGTGCATACGCTCGAAGGATGCTCCCTCGGGATTCATCTCGAGGGTGATCTCGGCGTCCGGACGCAGGTCGAACGCCTCACGACAGGCCGCGACGAGCGTCGTCACTTCGGTGGGCGTCAGCACCGACGGCGTGCCGCCACCGAAGAAGATCGTGTCGACCGGTGTCGACTCCGACGCGCGTGCGATCTCGCGCTCGAGCGCCGCCAGATACCGGACCTTCAGATCGGCATCGAGCAGCCCGCGATTGAAGTTGCAGTAGTTGCAGATGGCGTCGCAGAACGGGACGTGGAGATACAGCCCGAGGGCGGGCTCAGCCACCGGCGCGGCCACCGGACCATCCGAGATCACGGCCGCCGGGGCGAAGCTGTGCGCGAGCGCGTACCGTGGCCCTCGAGGGCAACGTCCGCCGTGGCTGGCTCTTCCAGCGGCGCTCAAGCTCTTCCCCGCTGGGGGGCCCGCCCTGGAAATCACGAAAGTCAGGGCTGCTGTACTGCAGGAACTCGCACATCTCACGCAGGCGCGAGTGCATCCGAAAACCGACCCGGACCAGCAGCGAGTCGAGCGCCTCGGGGTCGCTCGCGTCTTCGTAGTTAGACGTGAAGATGGTTGGCCGTCGATCGTTGTAGCGGGTGTTGACCACGAGGTTCATGGTCTCCTCGACCCAGTCGGTGGGCCGCTCGGCGCCGAGATCGTCGAGCACCAGCAGCTCGGCCTCCATCACCGGACGCAGGACATCGATCTCCGAGGTCCGCGTCACCGGATTGTAGGTGGCTCGAATCGTGCTCAGCAGATCACGGGTGTCGTAGTACAGCCCCCGCACCCCTTTGGTGAGGACGACCTGTCGCAGCAGGGCCACCGCAATGTGGGTCTTCCCGATCCCGGGCGGCCCAATCAGCAGCAGGCCCTTGTCGACCACCGGAAACGCCTCGGCAAACCGCATGGCCCGAT
>CAJWMX010000688.1 GCA_913043805.1 uncultured Acidobacteriota bacterium
GATCGGGGGGGCCTTGCTGATCGGGGTAAACGGGGTGGTCGTGGTCGGACATGGGCGTCGAATCACTCGAGGGCTTCGCCGTCTTCAGCGCGGGACTCATCGGGCTCGACGTTGTCGATCACGGCGTCGTCGCCGAGCGGCTTCGGGGCGTCCTGGGGCCGGTCGCGCCGGTGGACGCGGATCGGGCCGAAGTTGTCAGGCTGAAAGACCCGGACCAGCTTCAGCCGGATCATCTCGAGCACCGCCAGAAAGGTGGTGATCAGCTCGCCGCGACTTCGATCGTCGTCAAAGAGGTCCTCGAACCCGCAGCTGTCGACCTTGGCGAGCTTGGCCACGAGCTCCCGGGTGCGCGCCTCGATCGAGATCTCTTCGCGGGGCAGCGCCAGCCCGGGCCGCTCCCTGGCCCGCTTGAGCACCGCCTGAAACGCCTGCAACAGCCCGAACAGGTCGACTTCCAGCTCTCGCTCGAACGGCTTGCCAGCCAGGTCCGACAGCCGCTCGTCGGGCAGCCCCCACTGGGCGCTCCGCACCGTCTCCTTCTCGTGCAACAGCTCGGCGGCGGCCTTGTACTTCTGATGCTCGATCAACCGGCGCACCAGCGCGTCGCGCGGATCCTCGGTCTCGCCCTCCTCCTCCACCTCCGGCTCGAGGCGGGGCACGAGCGTGCGCGCCTTGATGTGGATCAGGGTGGCGGCCATGACCAGGAACTCGCCCGCGATGTCTAGATCGAGCTCCTTCATCAGATCCAGGTAGTCCAGATACTGCCTGGTGATGAGCACAATCGGGATGTCGTAGATGTCGACCTCGTGTTTGCGGATCAGGTGCAACAGCAGGTCGAGCGGTCCCTCGAAGTTGTCGAGCTTGACCGGATAGTCCTCGAGAATCGACTCGAAGTTGGCCGGGCGGGAAGTGTCGGTGTCAGACACGCACTGACGCCCCAAGGAGACAGGGTCCGCCTAGTAACCAGGCGGGGACAGGAGACAGGAGACAGGAGATCATCGGAGGGCTTCGCCGTCGTCAATAGTCCAGTTTGAGCGCGGCTCGGACGTCCTTCATCGTCTCCTGGGCGATGCGTCTCGCGGTGGCCGAGCCGTCGAGCAGGATCTCGCGCACCCGGCCAGGCGTCGACAGCACCTCGGCCCGGCGCTCGCGCATCGGGTCGAGCGCGGCGTTGATCGCCGCGGCCAGCTTCTTCTTCACCTCGACGTCGCCCACCGTGCCGGTGCGATACCGAGCCTTGAGGTCGTCCACCTCGGCCGTGTCCGGGTTGAAGGCATCGTGATACATGAACACCGGGTTCCCCTCCACGGTGCCGGGAATGTCCGCCCGGACCCGCTTCGGATCGGTGTACATCCGCATCACCTTCTTCTGCACCGCCTTCGCGTCGTCCGACAGGTCGATGGTGTTGCCGTAGCTCTTGCTCATCTTCCGGTTGTCGAGACCCGGCAGACGAGGAAAGGCGGTCAGCAACGGCTGCGGCTCGGGGAACAGCTCGCCGTAGAAGTTGTGGAACCGGCGAACCACCTCGCGGTTCATCTCGAGATGCGCCACCTGGTCCTCGCCCACGGGCACGAAGTCCGCCCGATAGATGAGCACATCGGCACCCTGGAGCAGCGGATAGCCCAGGAACCCGAGCGACGAGAGATCCTTCTCCTTGAGCTGCTCGATCTGCTCCTTGTAGGTGGGCACCCGTTCCAGCCAGGGAATCGGGACCGTCATCGACAACAGTAGATACAGCTCGGCGTGCTCGGGCACCAGCGACTGAATGAACAACGTGCTCTGGTCGGGGTCGATCCCGGCAGCGATCCAATCGGCCGCGTTGTCGTAGGCGGCCGCGGTCAGCCCGTCGGTGTCGGCATACTCGCTGGTCAGCGCGTGCCAATCGGCGACGAAGTACATGCAGTCGTAGGTCGACTGCAGCTCGGCCCACTGGCGCAAGGCCCCCACGAGGTGCCCGAGGTGGAGCTTGCCCGTCGGGCGCATTCCGGAGACGACACGAGGCTTCACGGCAACAACCATCCCATCAGAAATGACATCGGCGGCCCGATCAGCTGCGACAAGGTGCCTGACACCATCAGCAGGATCAGGATGAGAAATC
>CAJWMX010000689.1 GCA_913043805.1 uncultured Acidobacteriota bacterium
CTACCGATTATCCGTCAATTGGCCGGTCTGTCGGCCGCCGTACGCCATTGGAACGGCACACTGGCGACGACGCCCTGCACGAGCGCCTCGAATCGATGGTCGTCGGCGGCCGCCGCTCGCTTGATCTGCCGCACCACCGCCGCATCGGTCGGTTCCAGGCCACGTCCCAGCGCATAGGTCAGCAGCCGCTCGGTCGCGGTGGTCAGGAACTCTTCGGAGTGGCTGAGCAGCAGCGTTCGCAGTTGGCCTGGCCCGTCGAACCTGGTGCCGTCCGGGAACTCGGCCGACGCGTCGATGGAGAGGCCCGAGGCGTAGATGTCGCGCCACTCGCCGATGGCGTCGAAGTTCTCGAGCGCGAACCCCAGCTGGTCCATCTGTGCGTGGCACGCGGCACAGACCGGATTCGCGCGGTGCGCCGCCATCTGCTCCCGCATTGGCAGCACCTTCCGTGGATCACGCTCCTCCACCAGGTCGGGCACGTCCGGCGGCGGCGGGGGCGGAGGCGTGCCAAGGATGTTCTCCATGATCCACTTGCCCCGGATCACCGGAGACGTCCGGTTCGACCGCGACGTGCCGGTCAACACCGAGCCGTGCCCCAGCAGCCCACGTCTCACGCTGTCTTCAGGCAACGTCACCCGGCGGAACCGCTCGCCCTGCACGCCCGGAATCCCGTAGTGACGGGCGAGACGCTCGTTCAGGAAGGTGTAGTCGGCGTCCAGCAAATCGAGCACGCTGCGGTTCTCGCGGACGATGCTCTCGAAGAACAGCTTCGTCTCCTGCTCGAACGCCAGACGCAGGTTGTCGTCGAAGCGGAACAGCAGTTCGGGGCTGGGCTGGAACCCGGACACGTTGCGGATGTGCAACCACTGGCCGGCGAAATTGTCGACCAGCGCCTGCGCCCGCGGATCGGCCAGCATGCGACGCACCTGCGTCGTCAGCTCGTCAGGCTGGCTCAGCCGACCGGCGACGGCCGTCTCGAGCAACTCGTCGTCGGGAATCGTGCTCCAGAGAAAGAATGCGAGCCGAGAGGCCAGCTCCAGGTCGGAGATCCGGTAGGTGCCGTCGGCCTCGACCGAGGCGGGCTGGTCCTCGAAGCGGAACAGGAAGTTGGGACTGACCAGGATGCCCCGGAGCGCCAGCTCGATGCCCGCCTCGAAGCCGCCGCGCTCGGCGCCCTCGCCGAAGAGGCGCAGCGGCACGTCGAGATCGGCGTTGGTCACGGGCCGCCGATACGCCTGGCGCACGACCCTCGAGAGAATCTCTTCGGCGCACGGCGCCTCGTCGGCGGCAGTGGCCGGCGCGCAGGTCAACAGCCGGCGGCGGCTCTCGGTGTCACCCACCGACGCGGTGTCCTGGAACGGCCCCGTAATGGTCACGCTGGACACGACCGGTTCGCCGCTTGGAGCACGGTAGGGGTCTCGACGCAGATCGGGATCGAACAGGTCTTCGACATAAGCCGAGGTCTTCGCCCTGAATGCCACCTGGACCAGGTGGCTGCCGGCCGTCACCCGCGCCCGGAACCGCATGCCGTCCAGAATGGCGCGATTGCGTTCATCCCCACGTAATCCTTCGGGCCGGACGACGGTCCCGGACCAGACCAGACCGTCATCGAGTCTGAGGTCGAGCTGGTGCGGCTCCCCCGTCACGCCCTCGAACCCGCCCGCCACCCCGCTCTCTTTGGGGCGCATCTGGAACTCGTACTCACCGTCGGCTGGGAAGTAGTAGTGAAACGCCGTCCCGCCACGCGAACCGAACGGCAGGTCGTCGCTGATGCGCCGACCCTGGTCGCGGTCGGTCGGGACGAAGATCGTCTCCGGCGCCGGGGCGCCGCGCGGCCGGCCCAGCGCCATCTCACTCACCCGGGCCGCCGCACCGAGGTAACGCTCGGTCAAGGCCGAAGAGAGCGTCAGCGCATCCGCATTGTTGTCGAAACCGTAGGCGGCGTTGTCGGCCGGCAGCAGCGCCACGTCGATGTCGACCGCCAGCAGATCGCGGACAGCGTTCCGATACTCGGTGCGATTCAGACGATGGAGTGTCGGGCGCCCCGGCACGGGACGCTCGGCCGCCGCGCGGTCGAGCTCGCCCTCGAGCC
>CAJWMX010000690.1 GCA_913043805.1 uncultured Acidobacteriota bacterium
GTCGACGGCACGGTGTACTTCGGCACGTGGGCGGGCACCGTCGTCGCGCTCGACATCGACACCGGCGAGGAGAAGTGGACCTACTCCACCGGGGACATGGGCATCGGCGAGTCGTCCCCCGCGGTGGCCGAGGGCCTGGTCTTCATCGGCGACCTCGGTGGGGTCTTCCACGCCATCGACGTCGAGACTGGCGAGGCACGTTGGACCTACGAGACGCTGGGCGAGATCAAGTCGTCACCGGTCATCGTGGGCGACCACGTCATGATCGGCTCCTACGACGGCTTCCTCTACTCCCTCGCCATCGCGGACGGCTCGATGACGTGGAAGTACGAAACGGCGAACTACGTGCACGCGACTCCCGCCGTGCACGACGGCATCGCCTACTTCGGGGGGTGTGACGAGATCTTCCACGGCGTTCGGGTGAGCGACGGCGAGGAGGTGGTCGCCGTGCCTGCCGGCGCCTATACCATCGCCTCTCCGGTCATCAGCGACGGCAAGGTCTTCTTCGGCACCTACGACAACGAAGTGATCGGTCTCGACCTCGAGACCCACGAACTGCTGTGGCAGTACGAACATCCGCGCCGCCACTTCCCCTACTACTCCTCGGCCCTGGCCATCGACGGCACCATCGTGGTTGGCGGGCGGGACAAGATGGTCCACGCCATCGACGAGGCGTCTGGAGAAGCGAAGTGGACCTTCACCACCCGGGCCAGAGTGGACTCCTCTCCGGCGGCGAGCGGCGACCGCGTGTATGCGGGCTCGAGCGACGGACGTCTCTATGTCCTGGATCTCGAAAGCGGCGACAAGCTGTGGGAGTTCGATACCGCCGCCCCGCTGGTCGCGTCACCGGCGATCGCCGAGGGCAAGCTGGTGATCGGCTCAGGCGACGGCGTGCTGTATTGCTTCGGCTAGAGGCCCGGAAGCCACTGCGGAAACCTGACCCGACCAGGGGCCACACAGGATATTTCGAGCATGAGCGACACCTCACCGACCCGCCCGGCGGATTCCACCGAGGTCGGCAGCTACTTCGTCGCCAACTACCCGCCGTTCTCGCTGTGGACGGACGAGGCAGTGGACTCCGAGGCGCGACCGGCCCTGAACCAGCCGCCGGCCGACGTCCCGCTCGGTCTGTATCTCCACATCCCGTTCTGTCGGAAGCGGTGCCACTTTTGCTACTACCGGGTGTACACCGACAAGAACGCCAGCGAGGTCGCGGAGTATCTCGATGTCGTGGCGCGTGAGTGGGAGCTCTATGCCACCCAGCCGGCCATTGCCGGGCGGCCGCTGAACTTCGTGTACTTCGGGGGCGGGACCCCGTCGTTTCTCTCGGTGAAGCAGTTGCAGAGCCTGGTGGACCGGCTCACCGCCGTCACACCGTGGACGACGGCCGAGGAAATCACGTTCGAGTGCGAACCGGGAACGCTGACCGAGCCGAAACTGGCCCAGATTCGCGACATGGGCATTACCCGGCTGAGTCTCGGGCTGGAGCACTTCGACGATGAGGTGCTGGAGCTCAACGGCCGGGCCCACCGCTCGGCCGAGATCTTCCGCGCCTACGGCTTCGCGCAGTCGCTCGACTTCCCGCAGATCAACATCGACCTGATCGCCGGGATGCTCGGCGACACCGACGAGCGGTGGCGCGACGCCGTCGCGCGCACCATCAACATGAACCCGGACAGCGTGACCATCTATCAGATGGAACTGCCGTACAACACAACGATCAGCGGAGACCTGCTGAAGGGCACCGGGCAATTCAGCGAGCGGGTGGCCAACTGGGACACCAAGCGACGCTGGGTCGATGAAGCGTTTTCCGCCCTCGAAGCCGCCGGCTATACGGTTGGCAGCGCCTACACCGCGGTCAAGCGTCCCAAGCGCACGAAGTTCGTCTACCGCGATCAGCTGTGGCGCGGCGCGGATCTCGCGGCGCTCGGGGTGGCGTCGTTCGGCCACGTCAACGGCGTGCACATGCAGAACCTGGATACGTGGGGCCCCTATGCCGCCGCGGTCCAGCGTGGCGAGCTTCCGCTGAACCGGGCGTTCCGGCCAACTGACGAAGAGCGGCTGATCCGGGAGTTCGTGCTCCAGCTCA
>CAJWMX010000691.1 GCA_913043805.1 uncultured Acidobacteriota bacterium
TCTGCAGGCGATCGATGGCACGACGGGCGACCTGGTCTGGGATTATCGCTGGGACGCGCCAGCCGACCTGCGGGAGTATTCGCAGCTCGGCAACCGGACGCGAAGCCTGGCCATCTATGGTCGGAACATCCTGCACCTGACGGCCGACTCGCACATTATCGCGGTGGATGCCCGTACCGGCGAGCTGGCCTGGGAGAGCGAGATGTCCGACCACCAGAGCGGCATCTCCCATTCGTCGGGCGCGATGGTCATCGACGGGCAGGTCATGAGCGGACGGGCCTGCAGCCCGCGTCCCGATTCGGGGCGCTGTTTCGTCGCGTCGCACGATGCGACGAACGGCGCCGAGGCGTGGCGGTTCTTCACGGCGGCCGGGTCGGACGACCCGGGCGGTCAGACCTGGGGCGGCGTACCGGCATCGCGGCGCGGACACGTCTCGCCTTGGGGACTGCCGGGCAGCTACGACCCCGAGCTGGGGCTCGTCTACTGGGGCATCGCGGTGCCGTCCCCCTACACCCGCATCATGCGGCACGGCGATTGGGACATCGGTGACAGCACGCCGTGCGAGCTGTACTCGAACTCGACGGTCGCGCTGTCGGTGGAGACGGGCGCCCTGGACTGGTACTACCAGCACCTTCCGTGCGACGACTGGGATCAGGACTTCGTGCAGGAGCGGACGCTCATCGATCTGCTGGTGAACCCGGATCCAGAGGCGGTCCGCTGGATCAACCCGGGGATTGCCGGGACGCCCCAGGAGCGGAAGGTGGTGGTCACGATGGGGGAGCCTGGAGGGCTCTTCGTGAATGACCGTGAAACCGGCGAGTTTCTCTGGGCGGCCCCGCTGCCCTACACGTCCACCGAGCGGTTTGTCATCCGGGACATCGACCCGGCCACCGGGCAGGTCTTCATCAACATGGACCTGGTGGCGCGCGAGGTGGGTGAGCAGCACATCATCTGCGGCCACAACGTGAAGGGGTGGTGGTCGTGGTCCTACAGCCCCCAGACCGGGTTGCTCTACATCCCGTTCAACCGGTCGTGCCTGAACCAGACGGCCAACGACCGGAGCGTGACCGGCACCGGTCCTCGATTCACCCAGCCTGAACCGGGTTTGGAGGACGACGGAGATCTCACCGAGCTGCGCGCAATCGACCTGTCGACCGGGCGCGAGGCCTGGCGCTTCTCACAGCGGGCGCCCAATGCCGGATCGGCGCTGGCGACCGGCGGCAACGTCGTGTTCCACGGAGACCTCAATCGCCGGTTCCGGGCGTTTGACGCCGAGACTGGCGAGATCCTGTGGCAAACCATCCTGGGGAGTCAGATCACCGGCTATCCGGTGTCCTACATTGCCGATGGACGGCAGTACGTCACGGTGCCGGTGGGCGGGGCCGCGATCTTCCGGATGAATCAGTATGCGCCAGAGCTCGAGGCGCCCATCGGGAGCAACATGCTGGTGACCTTCGCGTTGCCTGAGTAGATCCTCCGCCCCTGTCGGCCCAGACATGCCAGCCCTGCCGCCGCTCCGACTCGCGTTGCGTGGCCTGGTGTGGAAATGCCCTGGGCGGTATCCGGCTGGCCGGCCACGCCGTGCCGACAGCGACCAACACGGGCATGAACGCCCCTGGTGGCAACGGCTCCCGTTTCTGCGGCCTCTATGGCTCGCACGAGCCGTTCGATCCCTCCACCGTGAAGCACTTCTACCCGAGCCACGCCGCCTACGTGGAGGCGGTCCGCGCCGTGGTGGGGCAGAACCTGGCCGATGGCTACATCCTGCCCTACGCCGCCGCCCGCACCATCCGCGAGGCCGAGGCGTCGTCGATCGGTCGGTGAGCGCGCGGTGACGAACACCCCAAGCTAGCGAGGAGACATCAATGCCCGTTCGTATCGAAGATGCCGATCCCCAGAAGCTCGAACAGTTGCAAGGCAAGTTCATTGGCGACGTCGCTGGTGCGATGGGACTGCTGCTGGCCTACATGGGAGACCAGCTCGGCCTCTACGGCGCTCTGGCAGACATCTCTCCGGCCACCAGCGGGGAACTGTCCGAGCGGACGGGGGTGCGAGAGCGATATCTGCGTGAATGGCTT
>CAJWMX010000692.1 GCA_913043805.1 uncultured Acidobacteriota bacterium
CAGGCGCGTGCCGATCTGAAGCGGCTCGGCGGCGCGCTCCCGGACTACCTGCCCGGACTCTCGTCAGCCGACAAGAAGGTGCGGCTGGCCAAGATGAGCTACACCGACTTCATGCGCGACCTAGTCCAGGTCGACCCGGAAGTGATGTGGTTCTACCAGAACAGCGGGCACGGCAGCTTCTCGGTCGGCGCCGATGCGCTACCCGCGCTCTTTGCCTGGGAGATGGGGCTGCCGGGATTCAGCGGGCTGGCGCTCGAGCCGACGCCGGACGGACTGCTCGCCGATCTGCCCGGAGGACAGCACGGCCGGCAGCGCCCCGGTGGCCGGGCCATCCACTTTCCGGACGGCAACGCCACCATCACGCGTCTGCTGGTCCGATGGCTCATCCCCGACGCGGTGCCCGGTTCGACCCAGGAGGACGTCGGCGCGGCGACGGTCGACTACACCAAGCTGGACCGGGCCAACCAGGCGGCCCGGATCCGTCTGCTCAGCACCGTGGTCAACGTGCGCCACACCGGAGAGGGATCGGCGCGCGCCGTCGAGGCGCACTACGTCCGCGACGGCCAGACCCACAGCGTCCGGGGCCGGGCCTGTGTGATGGCCTGCTGGAACACGGTGATTCCGTATCTCGTCCCGGAACTGCCGGACCATCAGAAAGAGGCGCTCGGCTTCGGGGTGAAGGCTCCCCTGGTCTACACCAGCGTCGCGATCCGCAACTGGACGTCGTTCGAGCGGCTCGGCATCAGCCGGGTATCGAGCCCGACGATGTATCACACCCGGGTGGCCCTCGATGAGGCCGTCAGCCTGGGCGAGCTCCGGCACGCGGAATCTCCCGACGAACCGATCGTGCTCAGCCTGAGCCGCTACCCATCCGCCCCCGGCCTCCCGCGAAAGGAGCAGCACCGTCTCGGCCGGCAGGACCTGCTGCGCACCAGCTTTGCCACCTTCGAACGGAACATCCGCGACCAGCTGGGCCGGATCCTGGGCGATGGCGGGTTCGACCCGGGTCGCGACATCGTGGCCATCACCGTCAACCGCTGGCCTCACGGCTACTCCTACACCTACAACAGCCTGTATGACCCGCTCGAATGGGTGTTCACCGCGACCAACGAACGTCCCTGCGTGGTGGGACGCCAGCCGTTCGGACAGATCACCATCGCGAACGCCGACGCGGCGGCCAGCCCCCATACCGACGCGTCGATCCTCGAAGCGCATCGAGCGATTCAAGAGGTGTTACAGCGCCGAGCCATGCCGGCGTTGGGCGCGTCGGGGTGAGGCGGCAATCAGATAGGATCGGCACCATGCAGACTCACAGTGAGCGGACGACGTGGTTCGCGTGCGCCCTGGTGGCGGTAGCGACGGCGGGGATCGCGGCCTGCGCCGGTGGCAGCGGCGACACGACGACCGCGTCGACCGACCAGATGGCTCCCGCGGCGTGCGCCGAGCTGGCCGCGCTTGCGTTGCCGGACACCACGATCAGGCTGGCCGAGGCGATCCCCGCCGGGTCGTTCACACCGCCTGGCGGCGAGGCCATGGATCTGCCCGCCTTCTGTCGCGTGGCCGCCACCAGCGACCCGGCGGTCAACTTCGAGGTCTGGCTTCCCGAGGAATGGAACGGCAAGTTCCACGCCGCCGGCAACGGCGGGATGGCGGGCGTCATCAGCTATGGCGCCATGGGGGGGGCGCTGCGGCGTGGCTACGCAACGGCCAGCACCGACACCGGTCACGTGCGTGGCGACGGCGGCTTCGACGCGAACTGGGCCCTGAATCGTCCGGACCTGATCGAGGACTTCGGTCACCGGTCGATGCATCTGACCGCCATGCACGGCAAGGCGATCACGGCCGCCCGCTACGGAAGCCCGCCCGACTACTCGTACTACGTGGGCTGCTCCAAGGGTGGGCAGCAGGGCATGATGGAGGCGCAGCGCTATCCCGAGGACTTCGATGGCCTCGTGGTCGGCAATCCCGCCCACGACTGGACCACGTTCTACGCCGCCGCCCATCTCTGGTACGCGCTGGCCACACTGGACGACGAAGCCAGCTACATCCCGCCCGACAAGGTCATCGTGCTCGGCAAT
>CAJWMX010000693.1 GCA_913043805.1 uncultured Acidobacteriota bacterium
AGGCTATCGTGAGCGTCTCCTGTACGCCGCAATCGACTCCGTCGCCGACAGCCCGTACAACACCTACACACAGAGAGGTCTTCCACCGGGCCCGATCGCGTCGCCGGGCGAACAGGCGATCGATGCAGCGCTCCAGCCGGAGCATCATGACTACTGGTACTTCGTGGCGCGCCCGGACGGATATCACGTCTTCACGCAGACGCTTGCAGACCATAACCGCGCGAAAGAGGAGCAGCGGCTCGCCCGGCAGGGTGCCTGATCCGCTGCAGGCTACGCCGTCGAAGCCCTCATCACGCCGCCGTCATGCTGACATCCGCCCGACTTCGCCTCATCGTGATCACCGATGTCCGTCTGGCAGCACCTCGATCGATCGTCGACGTCGTTCGGGCCGCAGTGGACGCCGGCGCCCCGGGGATTCAACTGCGTGCCAAGGAGACAACTGCGCGCGAAACCGCCGAGATCGGACGTCAGTTGCGCACGATCACAGCGGAGGCCGGGGCGTTGCTCTTCATCAACGATCGCTTCGACGTTTCTCTGGTCGTCGAGGCCGACGGTGTACATATCGGCCCCGACGACGTCCCCGTCTCGGCACTTCGGCGCATCTCCCCACCTGGATTTCTCATCGGCTCGTCGACGGACGATCCCGTCGAGGCCCAGCGCCTCGTTTCTGACGGGGCCGACTACATTGGTTGTGGGACCGTGTATCCGACCTCCACAAAGTCCGACGCCGGAGACAGCATCGGGGTCACCGGTCTTCAGGCAGTCGTCGACGCGGTCGAGGTACCGGTCATCGGCATCGGGGGCGTCGATGCGGGCGGTGCCCATGAGATCGCAGTCGAAACGACGGCCGCGGGCGTCGCGGTGATCGGCGCGGTCATGCAAGCAAAGGACCCCGGAATCGCAGTTCGGGACCTACTCCAGCCCTTCATGCATCGAGCCTGAACGCCGCGGTCTCAGAGCCCGCCTTGATGAAGGAGGCCCTCGATTTCGTCCGCGTTGACGTAGAAATCCCCCAGCGCACTGCCACGGTCGGGGTTGTGCCAGTCCGACCCACCGCTCATGAGCAATCCGGTCGCCTTGCAGATCGACTCGAGCCGGAGCACTTGAGAGCGCCTCGGACGAGGACGATAGACCTCGAGTCCGCGCAGCCCAGCCTCGATCAGGGTCGGCAGCAGGCCATCGACCAGTTCCGCGGGCGGGTGCGCCCATACAAGGATGCCGCCGGCCGCGAGTACCAGTTCGACCGCGTCGACCGGCTCGAGAAGGTGCGTGGGAACGAACGCGTCGTGCTCGTCACCGATCAATCGGTCGAACGCATCCCAGATAGAGGTGGCGTGACCATGTTCGACGAGTGCCTTCGCCAGGTGTGGCCTGCCGATCACGACCCCATCCGGTCCGGCAGCGTCGACGACTGACTCGTATGGCACGTCGACACCCTGAGCCTTCAGGCGCTCGACCATCTCCTTCATCCGGTCGACCCGACGGCGGCCGGCAGACTCTCCATGCCGGCGCAACGCGTCCGAATCCGGATCGACGAAATAGCCGAGCACGTGGACATCGGCATGGCCGTGCGTCGACGAGATCTCAATGCCGGGAACGACGTGGACCTTCAGGTCTCGGGCAGCCTCCTGAGCCGAGTGCACTCCAGCCACCGTGTCGTGATCCGTGATCGAGATCACGTCGAGGCCGCCCTTCGCGGCGCCTTGAACCACCGAAGCCGGGGACCACGCACCGTCCGAGGTGGTGGTGTGAAGGTGGAGATCCAACTTCATGCGTTATCTCCCCCCGGGGTGGGTTGGAGGGCTACTCCACGTCCTCCGCGAAGTCGGCCGTGACCTCCGACGGCGGCTCGTGACCGGCGTACTCCGTGAGGAGCGTGACCGTATCGCGTTCAACCTTCACGACGCCACCGGCGACATAGAAGGTGTCGCTGCCGCCACCCAGTCGATCCACGGACAGCGCCCCGGAACCGATCAGCGCGAGCATCGGCGCATGACCCGGCAGAATCCCGACCTGACCGTCCCAGGCCGGAGCTACGACCGAAGCCGCGTCGCCCTCGAAGAGGGTCTTGTCGGGC
>CAJWMX010000694.1 GCA_913043805.1 uncultured Acidobacteriota bacterium
CACATGACCCACTCGCTCCGGGTGACCACCGAGAGCTTCGTCGACCAGATCGCGCCCGCCCGCACCTTCGGCTTCCTCAAGGAAGTGGAGATGATGCGGCAGAAGGGGCTGGCGCTCGGCGGCTCGCTCGACAACGCGGTGGTGCTGGGCGAGACCGGCGTGCTGAACAACTCGCTCCGCTTCGAGGACGAGTTCGTCCGGCACAAGATTCTCGACGTGATCGGCGATCTTGCGCTGGTGGGACACCCCGTCATCGGCCACCTGGTGGCCCATCGGGGCGGGCACGAGCTGCACGCCGCCTTTGCGCAGAAGCTGCTCAAGGAGACCGACGCCTGGGAGATCGTCGAGGCAGGCGTCGCCGAGCCGGCGGTCGCCGACGTGGTGGCCAAGGCGGCTCCGGTCCCGAACTAGTCCTTCCGTTCTTCAGGCGTGGGGTGTCACCACACCAGCACCGGCAGGCTGGTCGTGGGTGAGCCGCAGTCTTCGAACCAGTCGATTCCCTCGCTCACCAGATCCAACTTCATCCGGTAACGGCCTCGGCTGTCCGGCAGCGGTATGTCGATGTCGACGGCGCTGGTCTGGCCAGGCTCGAGCGTGGCCGGGAGCCAGGCGCGGGCGTGGTCGCGGTTGGTGACCCGTCCGTCGGCGGTGCAGAGCTGAGCGCCCAGCCGCACCAGGCGACGGCCGTAGCTGGCCTGGGCGGGGAAGGCGCGGGTGGAGAGATTGCGCACCTGGGCCCGCAGACGGAGCTGCGCGCCGGAGCGGCCGACCAGCGGCACCCCCGGCAGACGTGAGACGGCGATCTCGGCCCGGGGCGTCGCGCCGGGGATGGCGTTGCCCAGGTTGTTGTCGTCCCAGATCTCCCGCCGGATCGCCGCATGGTCCGGGGTGCCGGGCGCGAACCGGCGCGAAAAGGCCGATTCGGGGTGGTCGGTGATCTCCCAGGTCAGCCTGTCGACGCCGATCTCGGCCGCCAGCTCTCTGGCTCGGTCCATCTCCGCCTGGCTGTCGTTCCAGGTGAAGAGGATGTAGCGCCAGTTGATGAACGGCACGTCGCGTCCGCTCCGACGCTTCTCGTCGGTCATGGCTCGCATGTTGGCCAGCGCCCGCTCGAAGTCGCCCCGCTGCCGGTAGCGGGCGTAGCTGTCGGGGGTGGCGCCGTCGACCGAGAAGGTGACCTCGTCGATGCCGCTGTGCACCAGCCGCCGGGCGCGCGCCTCGTCGAGGGCCAGTCCGTTGGTGCTCGTGTAGAGATAGATCTGCGGGTGATGCTGCTTGAGGTACTCGCACATCTCCACCGCCCGCTTGTGGAGAAAGGTCTCGCCGTAGTTGAAGAAGTCGACCCGGCCGAGGCTGGGGCCGAGCTCGTCGATCACCTTCTTGAAGAGATCGACGTCGAGCATGCCGGCCTGGCGCGTGCGCGTGATGCCCGTCTCCGGGGCGCAGACTGCTTCGAAACAGGAGATGTTGCACGCGGCGGTGCATTCCACATACAGACGGCCCGGTGTCGGCCCGGTCTGGATCTCGCGCTCGGCGGGCGCCTGGTCGTCGCCCAGCGGCAGCTTGAGCGGGCAGTCGCCGCAGAAGGTCGAGCCGCCCCCGTTGAGGTCGGTGCGCAGCTGCTGGATCGGTGCGCCGTTCCAGATGTCGGCCATCGACTGCGTGCGCGCGTCACCCAGCACTCGTTGCACGTAGGGGTCGGCGCACCCGCAGACCACGCGGCCGTCGCAGGTGAGGACCAGCGTCTCCCAGGGCCAGGAGCAGCCGAAGCGGGTCGCCAGATGGTTCAGCGACATGTCGTAGGGACAGATTCGGCGGGGCTAGCTCGGTTCGGTGAGCTTGCGCATGTAGGCGCCGAGCCGCTCGTTCTCGTAGGTGACGGTGTTCAGGAAGAGGCTTTCCACCAGGTAGGCGCGGCGCTCGTCTTCGGACATCTGGTCGAGGATCTCGTTGATCTCCCGGATGGTGTCCTCGAAGGTCCGGTCCGCCGCATACCGCGTGTTCAGCTCCTTGTAGAGCGTTTCCAGCAGGCTGAGGAGGTCCCCGTCGAGCGCGAGCTCAGCGCCGCTCTTCGT
>CAJWMX010000695.1 GCA_913043805.1 uncultured Acidobacteriota bacterium
ACCGTGTGCAGCTTGACCCGTCGGTAGTAGATGCCGAAGAACAGTCCGACGATCGTCAACGCCAGGAAGGTGTTGATGCCATACCACCAGAGGTTCCAGACCCCTCCGCTGATGACATCGCCGGCGACGCCGTAGGTGCCGGCCCCGCCGATTCGGGTGCCAGCGACACCGAAGGCGAGCATCGCGGTGGACATCCCGCCGCCGGCTACGGCCCATCCAGCCGAGCTGCGCGACCGCCGGGCCATGAGACTGCCCACCGCCGTCACGACGACCAGATAGACAACGATGACCGTGAGGGCGATGCCGTCCATATTATTATGGGGCTTCGCCCAAAACCCCACGCGTCGCTAGTGGGGCCCCAACGCCCCACGCCGCTCCGCGGGCCCGCCGTGCGGGCCGCCGGGCTAGGCTGACTTCCGTCCCAGCCCGGATTGCATCCCTACGTTTGTGGTGAGTCCCAGCGTCCACGCGGTCCCTACGTCGTGGCGGTGATGGCCGCCACGATGGTTTGGTAAGCGTCGCGGGCCTTTGCGTGCATCTCTTCGTCAGTGGACCCTTGGACCGGATGGGGGACGAAGATCGACGCCTCCGCCATCTCGGGCATCCCGAGCGCGGTCGCCTGGGTCTCGGCCGCGTGCACGAATTCAGACGAGGCAATCATCACTGACGGGATGCCTCGCGCTTCGTAGTCGACCAGGTCGTGCACACTGCACGACGTGCAGGACCCTCAATCAGCGAGGGCCTGGATGACGGCCCGGCACCGGGAAGCGACTTCGTCGCGGAGATCTGACGGCGACGGTTTGGTATAGGTCGGCTTGCGCAGCCGGATGATCTCGAGGTCCGGAAGATCCGCCTTCAGCAGTCGTTCCACCTCGTCCAGGAACACGTCGCCCCGCGGCTTCGCGATGTCGATTAGCCCCAGCGGACCGGTCAACTGGTCGGGCCGGGCGGCCGGGCGACGCCCGATCGGCTCCTGTTCAGCCGTGGGGTCGAGAATCACCAGTGATTCACTCATTACGCTCACCTGTCGAGAGAAGCACCCACTCTATCACTAGGGCGTGATCTCGCGGGTCACGGCCATCGAGCCCATCGTGCCGCTGGCCCATCCGCCCAGAAACGCCGAGAACTTCCCGGCCGTGCCGCCGCCCACCATGATGAGGATGTCCGAATCCTGCTTGAACTTGGGAACGGGGCGATCCAGCGCGTCGGGGGTCGGCTGCCCATCGGCGCCCTTCCAGTCCGGCGGCAGACCGGCGGGCACGGTGCCCTTCTGGCACTCGTCGTCCGGCAGCAGGTCTCGGAGCGGACGTGCCGTCACCTCCTGGATTCTTGCGCGCAGGTCCGCCTTGGTGTAGCCGTCCGCCTTGAAGGTGCGGGCATGCTCCGGGCTGACCACCAGCAGCACTTCGCCCATCCGGTGCAGTTTCGGGTGGGCCATCGTTTCCAGACACCAGCCCATGCTGGCGCCCAGAGATCGCGCCGATCGGGACAGCTGATCGCGGATGGCGCGGGGCGCCTCGCCGGCGAACACGGTCACGGTGCTGGCGTCGGGCGAGAAGCCGCGCTCGACGTGGAACGGCTCCCACGGACTGAGCTCTTCCCGTTCGCCCACGCAACAGGTGAACTTACCCGGCTGACCCAGCGTCGACATGTCGACGTCGCCCGGCCGACCGCCCCCGACATTACGCACCAGTAGCTGCAGCGCCCGGCCAATCGTCGCGTTGGCGCGGAACCCCTGGCCGAACATGTTCCGGCCGCAGTTGATGCCGATCTCGTCACGGATCGGTCCGTTGACCACGATCACCGGCGTCGCGAAATAGGTCGTGGCCAGCACGCCATGGAGGTTGAACTCGTCGGTGCAGGCGGCCTCCGCCGCGGCGATGACCACCGGGAGATACTCGGGCAGGGAGCCCGCCATGACGGCGTTGATCGCTACCTTCTCGACGGTCGCCGGGGCGAGGTTGGGCGGCACGTGGGCCACCACGTCCGATGGGCTGCGGCTCGTGCCTTCCAGCATGCGGAGGACCCGCTCCTCGGTGGGAGGCACGACGGGGAGCCCATCGCCGAGTCCCTGT
>CAJWMX010000696.1 GCA_913043805.1 uncultured Acidobacteriota bacterium
GAGACGATGCTCCGGAGCATCGGCCGGGGCCGATCGTGGAACCTGGACTGCTCGACCCGAGTCCTTAGAAACATGAGTCGCAACACGCTGAGCCTTCTCGTCCTCCTGGTCTGTGTCCTGCCCGCCTGGGACCCGGCGGCGTCTGCCCAGAGCCGTTCATTCTTCATCAGCTTCAGCGACGCCGATGGCATACCGGTCACCGATCTGACCGCCCAGGACGTGGTCGTCGAGCTGGACGGAGAGCCTGCGGAGACCCTAGATCTCGAGCCGATCGACTGGCCGGTTCGCGTGACGGTCTTCGTCGACAACGGCGTCAATACCAGGCCGATGCTGGATGACATCCGCGAGGGGCTGCGGGGCTTCGTGTCAACCCTGGCGCCAGACGTCGAGGTGGCGATTGCCACCACCGGGGGACGACCGCAGTTCTGGGCCGAGCACACGACCAACCGGGTCGAGCTGACCGACGCCATCGGGGTGCTGTCACCGGCCATCGACGGCGCGGCCACCTACCTCGATGCGCTCTATGAAGAAGCGGAACGCCTGCATGACGACGAGGTCGGCGAGTACTTCCCGGTGATCGTGATGGTGTCGACCAACGGCCCCGAGGGGAGCACGCGGGTCCGCGACCGACCGTTCAGGGAAATGATGGAGCGCCTGCTTGCGAGCTCCGCCACCGTGCATACGATGATGTTCACGCACTCGGCGATCTCGGGCGCTCCTCAAATGCGGTGGGGCATCGACATCGCCGAAGCCACCGGCGGTGGCTATCGAGGGCTGAGCTCGGCCAACGGCTTCCGCACCCTGCTGCCCCAGCTGGCCGAGGACATCGCCCGCAAGCACCGGCTGATGAGCAACCAGTTTCGGCTGACCTACCGCCCGCCCGAAGGCATCTCGGAGCGGCCCTCGGTACGAGTCCTCACCACGCGCACCGGCATCAACATGGTGCCTACGAGGGACGGCAAAGTGCCGTAGAGCGGCACTTTCCGGAGAGCGCTCAGGAGACAGGAGATAGAAGAAAGCGACTCTGTAGGGCGTGGCTTCAGCCGCGCCATCGGCAGGCCTGGAGGGTCTGGCTTACCGACCGAGCTGCTGCTCGATGGCGGCAGCCAGGTCCTGTATGCCGTAGCGACGGGCAAGTGGTAGCGCCTGGCGCAGCCAGCGCTCCGATTCAGCCGTGCGGCCCAGCCGGGCGTTGTAGTCCGCCAGCTCGTACATGAAGACCGGGGTCTCGGCTGACTCCGGCGTCAGTCCTCGCTCGATGCTCGCCAGACCGCGAGCCACGTCTCCCTGCTGGACGAGCAGCCGTCCAAGACGGACATGCGCACCCACCCCGTTCGGGCGTTCGGTGAGGGCCAGCTCGTACTGACCCATGGCGTCCGCCACCCGTCCCAGGCCCTCATAAAGCACACCCAGGCTGAAGCGAGCGTCGTAGTGTGCCGGGTTTAGCTCGAGGGCCCGCAGGAGCGGCGTCTCCGCCCCCGCTTGCCGGCCCGTCTGGAAGAGCAGCGCGGCGTAGTTGTAGTGGGCGTCCGCCAGGTTCGGATTCAGTTCGATGACCCGACGATAGTGCTGCTCGGCGCGCTCGGTGTCTCCGGTCTGCGTATAAAGGTTGATCAGGTTCAGGTGCGCTTGCACCAGGCCGGGGTCGTTCGCCAGTGCCTGTTCGTACTGCTGGATCGACTCGACGACCTTGCCTTCGAGCTGCAGACGAAACGCCTGCATCTCGCGCGACCGCGGGTCGGTCCTGAGGGCCTGGACGTCGCTCATCAACCGGTCGTCCACGGGCGGGCGGCGTCCGGACATCTGGGTCGATGCGGCCATGTGCCGACCCGCGGCCTCGGCGTCGCCCAGGTCGCGATAGACGAGCCCCAGCGCGTAATGCGCGGCTCCGAAATCGGGGGCCAGCTCTATGGCTCGGACCAGCTGGTCCCTGGCGGCCGCCGGGTCGCCGAGCTCGGAGAGGGCCCGGCCGAGGCCGTAAAGCGCCGGCACGAGGGTGGCGTGGTCTCGGATCAGCGATTCGTAGTGCTCCCGGCTGTCCTCGACCGCTCCGGTTTCGA
>CAJWMX010000697.1 GCA_913043805.1 uncultured Acidobacteriota bacterium
TGGGGCGTCTCGACCTCAGTGAGGATCAGCGCGCGCAGGTGCGGAACGTGATGGAGCAGAACCAGGCCGCGCTCCGCGAAGCCGAGGGCCGCGTTCGCGCGGCACGTGGTGCGTTGTCCGAAGCGGTCAACGCGGACGTGTTCAACGAGGGGGCGATCCGGGCCGTTGCCAACGAGCTGGGCCTGGCCGAAGGCGAGGCGGCGATCCAGCGCGCCTACGTGCGAGGCCAGATCTGGCAGCTCCTGACCCCTGACCAACAGGCGGCGGCGCTCGAGGCTCAGGCGGAGTTCGATGAGCGGAGAGATCACCGGCGTGAGCGGATGCGCGAGCGTCGAGGGCGGCGCGGGGGCGCCTAGCGGGCCGTCGGTCCACCTTGCGGCTGGCGGCGCTCCTCCGTGGCAGCGCCGCCAGTCGCTAGTGCACTAGCTGTCCAGCTCCGCCTTCATCTCGCGCCAGGCATGGCGCGCCTCTTCCACCGACCCCTCGTCCTCGATGGTTGTGATGTCACCCGGATCCGTATCCAGCGTGACGGCGCGTAGCACGCGGCGCATGATCTTGCCGCTTCTCGTCTTTGGCAGCATCGAGACGAAGTTGAGCTCGCCCACCACCGCGACCGGGCCGAGCTCTCGTCGCAACGTGGCCACGATCTCGTCACGCAGCGTATCCGAGCCGGTGTGTCCTTGCTTCAGGAGCACGAAGGCGGAGACGACCTCTCCCCTGGTCTCGTCGGGGCGGCCGATCACGCCGCATTCGGCGACGGCCGGGTGCTTGAGGCAGGCGCTCTCCACCTCGATGGTGCCGATGCGGTGTGCCGCGATCTTGATGATCTCGTCGGCTCGGCCTCCGAACCAGACGTACCCGTCCTCGTCGACCCGGGCCGAGTCGCCGCTGTAGTAGAACCCTGGGATCTTGTTCCAGTAGTCGTGCCCGTAGCGTTCCGGTTCACCCCAGAGGGAGGCCACCAGCCCGGGGAACGGACGTCTGATGACCATGATGCCCTCCTCGTTCGACTCGCAGGGCGTGCCGTCCTGATTGACGACGGCCGCATCGATTCCCGGCAGCGCCATGGTGGCCGACCCCGGCTTGATCGGCAGCATCCCCAGCCCATACGGATTCCCGAAGATCGGCCCGCTGGTTTCGGTTTGCCACATGTGATCGATGACCGGGATCTGGCCCTGCAGGATCGTGTTCTGGAGCCAGTCCCAGGCGGGTGGATTCAGCACTTCCCCCGCCGAGAAGATCCGCGAGACCCGGCTGTGGTCGATACTGCTCAACGGCTCGTCCCCGTAGCGCATCAGCGCCCGGACCGCAGTGGCGGACGTGAAGATTCCGGTGGCACCGATCTCCTCGACCACCGCGCGCCAGATGCTGTCCGGCTCCGGATAGTCGAGGGCGCCCTCGAAGACGACCGTGGTGCAGCCGACGAGCAGCGGGGCGTAGACCATGTACGAGTGGCCGACGATCCAGCCGATGTCCGAGGTGGCCCACCAGACGTCGGTCGGACGCATGCCGAAGCACCACCTGGCCATGCTGGCGATGTGGACCTGATAGCCGCCATGGACGTGCACCGCAAGTTTCGGTTTCGCGGTGGTGCCGGAGGTCGCCAGGATGAATGCCGGTTCGTTGGACTCCATCGATTCGTACGCGTCGTCCTGTCCCGCGCCGCCGGCGAGGAACTGCATCCACGACAGCTCGCGGGGCGCATCGAGCGGCGCGGGCTCGGCTGACCGCTCCAGCACGACGATCCGTTCGACCGGGTGCCCCGGCGCCGCAAGGGCCTGATCAACGATCGGTTTGAGCGGCACGTCCTTGCCCTTGCGGTAGGTGATGTCGGCCGTGAAGACCACCTTGGACCCGCTGGCGTTGATCCGGTCGGAGAGGGCCTGCGCGCCGAAGCCGGCGAACACCACCGAGTGGATGGCCCCGATCCTGGTACACGCCAGCATCAACACGACCGCTTCGGGACACGTAGGCATCGACAGCGTGACCCGGTCGCCCTTGCCGACCCCCAGGTCCCTGAGCGCTGCCGCGACCCGTCGCACCTCGTGCTGGAGCTGC
>CAJWMX010000698.1 GCA_913043805.1 uncultured Acidobacteriota bacterium
GGTCGTTGTCTGACATCGCGGCATTCTATTTCACGTCGGCGAGCGATGTGGCGGTCGCGTCCACGGGTGACGTTCTCGTCCGTTATCTCCCGTAGGTCAACGCCCAGTTGAGCGCGGCGTCGAAGAGCCGATGCCCGTCATCGGTCATGCGGTGATAGGTGCCGAGGTCGTTGTTGTTCTCGGTGAAGAGTGAGACACGCAGGTTCGGTGAGGGCGAGCCGTCGAAGAGCGCATCACCCGGAAGGATGAAATAGGTCGACTGGGCTTCCGGATAGTCCGGCAGCGCGGCCACCGAATGGACCCCAGGCGCCAGCACCTCGGTCACGGCCCAGTTGATCTCCGCAGGGAGGGTGTAGACCCGCACACGGCCCGACAGTCCCGCCGCCAGCGGGTGAGCCGGGTCCACGATGACGATGTCGGTCTCCCCGGGGATGGCGCCGAAGTGGCCGACGTCGACCTGACCGGTCGGCGCCTCGATGGTGCCGCCAGAACCTCCCTCGGGCGAACCGGGATCCACGCTCTGCCCGTCTGGATCGACGAAGCCGAACTCATCCTGTAGGAACGCCTCCATGTTGATGAGTGGCGTCGAGGTGGCGGTCAGCTTTGTGCCGACGCTGCCCGAGTTGACCGACTCGGGGATGATGACCAGGTCCGCCGCGTCGGCCGCCGCCTGCATCTCAGCCTCCGCCGCATCGTCGGTCATCATGGTCACGTGATGGCCGAGGTCGAGTCGGAGATGGAGCTCCAGCGAGCGGTCATCGAGGCTCGTGCACTTCCGATAGGTGTCGTTCTCGTCCCCGCAGATGATGAGGACGTTCAAGTTGCCGGGGGGCGCTTGCTGGCCCAGCGCTGGCGTGGAGAAAGTGGCCGCGAGCGCGACAGCGGCAAGTGTCAAGGTGTGCTTTCTGTTCATTCCATCCTCCCGGACGTCCCGGCCCTCAGTAGCAGTGTGCTCTAGATTCTAGCCCCACTCCCGCCGGAGGCCCGAGACAGCGTCCAGGCAAACTCTGCGCACGGGCCGACATGCGCGACCCGCGGCTCGATCGCCACGAGTAGACCCGAGAGGACGAGCGCCTCGTGCCGGCTACCAATCACCTGACGTTCCTGGCGATCACATACCGCGCCATTGTCGTTCATACAACGACTTAGCTGCTGGTCGGTGGCGTCGCCTTCACCGGGCTCGACTATCCCGAACTGTTCGCAGAGCCGGTCTGCGGTCTTGCTTCAGGCAGACGGACGATCCGTGGGTGATGGCGGGCCCACTCTTCCAGCCTCTGCGAGGGGTGTTCGGCGTGGTGTTCTAGGTGCTGCGGGATGTGTTCTTCGGCAGGGCGCAGGGCTGGCTGCAGATCTGGCTCGTCCTCGTGGTCGTGGGAATCCTATCGAGCTTTGGACCGGCGCCCAGTTCGATCGAGGGGCTGATCTACACGACGCTCCCGTTCAGCTTCCAGTCTGGCGGCGGTCTGCTCGAAGGGCTGCTACAGTCGCTATTGCTGTCAGTGGGCGTGTTCTACTGGGTGATCCATCCTGGGAAGCGGTGGCTCAGGTGGACGCTGAGTGGTCTCTTCGTGGTCGCCCTGGCGCTGCCGGCGCTCGGTCTGTTGATGCGCTAGGCCGTCGTTTCCGTGTTCAGGGCAGAGCCCCGATCTTCAAACCCAGCGGGTATAATCGGCTGACTCTCAGCCACTAATGCCGCTGGAACCCGGTGCCAAGCTAGGCCCATATGAGGTCACCGCGAGGATCGGCGCGGGCGATTACTCGGTCGCTCTGGCCGGTTGTCAGGCGGAAGCTCGACTACCTCGAGGCAGCGCTCGCGTCCTCAGCGCAGGTGCTGTCGCATGCGAAGGACTTGTGGCAGGGCGCAACGCTGGATCAGCGGGGACGATTGCAGGCGGCGCTCTTCCCGCAAGGGCTCGCGCACGACGGGGAAAAGTTTCGAACCGCTGTAACTTGTCTTGGCGTCAAGCAATTAGACGGCAATGCTGACCCGCGGAATGATGTGGCGTCCCCAACGGGATTCGAACCCGTGTCTCAGCCTTGAAAGGGCTGGATC
>CAJWMX010000699.1 GCA_913043805.1 uncultured Acidobacteriota bacterium
CTCGATCGACCACGGTGGTCGGTGCGGTGTCCATATATCCAAACACTAACATAGGGATTTGTCGGTCCCGACGGCCTCTGGCACCAGTGTGGTAGCCTGAAACCAAGGCATCGGGCGAAAGTGGCGGAACTGGCAGACGCGCTGGATTTAGGATCCAGTGGCCTTGGCCGTGGGGGTTCGAATCCCCCCTTTCGCACCAGTGTTCTGCTAGCGGCCGACACCACGAACTTCGGCTGGCAAGCCACATTCGCTCACGTTTTGTTCCACGCAACCGATTGACATCTATGAAGACGGAGCTCACGTCACTGAGTGAGACGCGCAAGCGGCTCGACATCGAAATTCCGGCGGCCGAGGTGGACAAGGCGATTGACCGTCTGGCCAAGCGCCTGACCAAGCGGGCCAAGGTGCCGGGATTCCGACCGGGAAAGGTGCCGGTCAGCGTCGTGCGACAGCGGTTCATGTCGGACATCCTGCACGACGTCGCGCATGATCTGGTGCCCCCCGCGGTCGATTCGGCCCTCAGCGAGAACGAGATGGCGCCGGTCGACACGCCGGACGTGCACGAGATCTCGATCGACGCCGGGCAGCCGCTAACGTTTCATGCGCTGTTCGAGGTCATGCCGGCGCTCGAAGACCTCGACTACGAGGCGCTCACGCTCCGACGCACTCCGGTGGAACCGGACGCCGCGGCGGCCGAGCGGGCCCTCGAGGAGCTGCGGCGCCGGGCCAGCAAGCTGGAACCGGTCACCGACCGCGCCGTCGAGGCCGAGGACATGGTCACGCTGGACCTCACCAGGAAGGGGGTCGCGGGGCCGGACGGACCTCCCGACACGCCGCCGGAGGAGCGGCACGAGGGAGTAAGCATCGAGCTGGGATCGCCAGCCAACCCGCCTGGCTTCGACGATGAGCTGGTCGGGCTCGAGACGGACGGCACGAAGTCGTTCGAGCTGACGTATCCCGCCGATCACGAGCCGGAGGACCTGGCGGGCACGACGGTCGGCTACGACGTCGAGGTCAAGGCCATTCACCGACGGGTGCTGCCAGAGCTCGACGACGAGTTCGCCGCTTCGATCGGCGAGTTCGAATCGCTCGATGCGCTCAAGAAGCGCATCGCCAGCGACCTCGAGCGGGAGGCGAAGGCGGAATCAGACAGGGAGGTGCGCCACGACTTGCTGTCGCAGCTCGCGTCCCGGATCACGGTGGAAGTGCCCGAAGCGCTGGTCAACCGCGAGATCGGACGGCGTCTCGAACAGATCGCGAGCCGCCTGGCGCAACAACAGGTCGAC
The DNA here is from genome assembly GCA_913043805.1 of uncultured Acidobacteriota bacterium. Classification (GTDB taxonomy): domain Bacteria; phylum Acidobacteriota; class Vicinamibacteria; order Vicinamibacterales; family UBA8438; genus UBA2994. The sequence continues at coordinate 1,287 of CAJWMX010000699.1, forward strand.
CCGACGAAGGCCAACATCGACTGGGAGGCGCTCAAGGAAGAACAACGCGCCCCGGCCCTCGATACGGTGAAAGGCTCGATGGTGCTCGACGAGGTCGTCAAGCGCGAGTCGCTCAGCGTGAAGGCGGACGAGGTCGACGAAGAGGTCACCAAGTACGCCGAACGTCTCGGGCAGACGCCGGCGGCGGTTCGGGCCCAGCTCGAAAAGGAGGATGGGATCGCACGACTGGCGGAGGGGATGCGGCGGGAGAAGGCGATCGAGTTTCTTCTGTCGCGTGCTACGATCGTGACTGCGTGAGGGTCACTTCCCTGCCGTCGTCTCAATCCCCAAGCAGCTTGCTCACTCGTCGCCGGACACCGGGGTGAACTCGTTGGCGAACCGGCCCGATAACGTAGCCATGACTGAGTCCACCAAGACCGTGCCAGCCCCGCGCAACCAGCTGATCCCGATGGTGGTCGAACAGACCAACAGGGGCGAGCGGGCGTATGACATCTACTCCCGGCTGCTGAAAGACAGCATCATCTTCATCGGCACGCCGATCGAGGATTCCATTGCGAACCTGGTCATCGCCCAGATGCTGTTTCTGGAGGCCGAGGACCCAGACCGCGACATCGTTCTGTACATCAACAGCCCGGGCGGATCGATCTCGGCGGGGCTCGCGATCTACGACACGATGCAGTTCATCAAGCCGGACGTGCAGACCGTGTGCATCGGTCAGGCAGCGTCGATGGCGGCGGTGCTCTTGTCGGCGAGAACGGCGGGC
>CAJWMX010000700.1 GCA_913043805.1 uncultured Acidobacteriota bacterium
CCACGCCGGCGACCACCAGGCTGCGGGTCGTGAGGGTACCGGTCCTCCAGAATCGCAGGACGGTGAGCGCGCTGGCCATGACCACCAACGGAATGCCCTCCCGTTTCGAGAAGAGTCCGACCAGGGCGGCGAGCCAGATCAGCCCGGTGGCGTACCCCCGCCGTCCGCCGGTGAACAGCACGGCCGTCTGCCACCAGAGGACGGCTCCGCAGAGGCTGACCAGCGCCCCCGGCGCGACGCCAGTCGACACCAACGCGAACTGCGGCAGGACGGCGAGCAGGAGCACCGTTACGTCGGCCAGCTCGACCCCGAACAACCTCCGGGTCCCGGCCCATCCACACCACAGCGTCGCAATACCGAGCAGCACCGACATCCAACGAACGACGTACAACTGCCCTAGGAGCGTTGTCACATCGAACGCACGCAGCACCCAGGCGGCTGTCACGTAGTACAACACCGGCCCGGAGTCGATGACGGTGAGCCCCGCGTCGGTCAGCGACCGTGGCAATGGCGCCGGTTGGGGGCGACCGTAGTGCCGCCACCAACCGTGCTCGGCCATGGACTCGAGCAGCTCCCGCTCGAACCGGGGATCGGTACGGCGCGACAGATCCGGCGTGTCCTGCGACGCCAAGATCCGGGCGAACAGCAGATGAGCTGGCTCGTCGGGATGCTGCCAGGGGGGAACCACGGCCAACGCCACGAGCAGCCGAAAGCCCAGAACGACGGTGGCCAGCGCCAAGACCCACCGACGTTCCACAAACTGGCGCAGCGACGTCAGCATGGTCGCACCGCATCCACCCGGACCCCGGCTGAGCGGGTCAGCGGTACCACAGTCGGTAGAAGATCAGCTTCTGCCATTCGAACAGGCCGTTCCGAAGCATGTTGCGGTCGCGCCACCACAACTGAGGGTCGAACGGCTCCAACGAATCCGGTCTGACCCGCAGAGAGACGTGATCGTCGAGCGCACGTTGAAACACCCACCGCGCCCGGGCGGTGTGATAGCCCGAGGTCACCAGGATCACCCGCTCGTGCCCATGCTCGCGCACCCAGACCGACACGAGCTCGGACTCCTGCATGGTGGACAACACCGGCTCGGGCATGACGCTGATCGCCTCACGTGGCACGCCCAGCTCCGCCATGTAGCGGAGACGCTCTTCGAGCAGGTTCGGCACCCGGACGCCGCGGTCGCGAAGCGCCGTCACGCTCGCCCGTGGCGGACCGGCTGTGAGCACGACCCGTGGCGCATAGCCGGCCCGATACAGATCCGCCGCCTCGATCTCTCGAGCCGGTGTCCCGCCCGACAACACCACGATGACATCGGCGTCGGCCATCGGATCCTCATGGAGCAGCTGATCTCCCACCAACCCCAGGAGCGGCGCCTGCGCCAGCCACAACCCGGCGGCGACCACGGCCAAGGCTCCAGCGAGCGCGGCGCCCGCGGCCAGCACCCGGCGCGGCCGAATGATGATGGTGTAGGTCTCTTTCATCCCCAAGCGACTCCTGCTCAGTGCGCGACGTGGCTCCGCCACTCGTCGAGCACGTCGTGAATCGTCCTCCTCAGGGGAACACGCGGACGCCATCCGAGACGCCGAAGCCGCGCCGGATCGCCCACGCTGATGTCGACACCGTGATCGCCGCGCGCGGCCACCGAGACGTCACCCAGACCAGCGAGCGACACCAGGTGCTCCAGCAGGTCGCCCACCCGAACCCCCTGTCCCCGACAGACGTTGTAGATGCCGCCGGACTCGCCGCGGACGGCGAGGGTCACGAGCGCGGTGACGGTGTCCCGCACGTCGACGAAGTCTCGGATACCGTCGAGACCGCGGGTCACGATGGTGTCGGCGTGGCCTGCCTCCCGCCGCGCCACTTGCTCGGCCATCCGCGGCAACACCCGGGTGGGAGCCTGCCCGGGGCCGATCACGTTGAACGGGCGTACCCGCACGACCGGCAGCCCCGCGGCGGCGCTCGCTCGTGTCGCCAGCGCCTCGGCGAGGAGCTTTCCGGCGCCGTGATAGCTGGCGGGCGCTGGAGGATGCCCA
>CAJWMX010000701.1 GCA_913043805.1 uncultured Acidobacteriota bacterium
TCGAAAATGGCCTATTTGCTCCCTCGTCGCGCCTTGCCACGCGTGACCAGCACCGTTCTCGGTGCGACGCTGGGTTTCACCACGGGCTGCTAGCCGATGAACAGCGCTTCGTCTTTGTCGCCGCCCGGCTTGGGCGCGACGCTCGGGTCCCGGGAGTCGGCCGGTGGCTCGGATGACGCCTCGGCCGAGGGCCCGCCAGACGGCTCGTCGTTTTCGTGCCGTCGGGCGATGGCCGCGCGGATCCCATCGACCAGCGCCAGCACTTCCCGCGCCGGCGTGATGATGACCTGCTGCGCCACGTCGAGGGTCTCTTCGGCCCGTTGCGACAGCCGCGACGTCAGCTGATCCGCGCGTTCGACCTGCGCCGCCGCAAGCTTGGTGGCGTGCGACGCCTGGTCGCCCATTTCGTGCACCTTCGCCATGAACGGGTCAATCTCCCGCTCCACACGATCGGCGAGTCGGTTCACCCGCCGCGCCAGGATGGCGCCGTAGATCAGCGCCCCGATCTGGATGAGCGCCATCAGGGCGGTCGACACCGCGATGACGATCAGGGCCAGGCTGGAGAAATCGCTCACGCCGGCGCCTCGGAGGCGTCGGTGTCGTCCTGCTTGGTGCGCGCCCGCTCGTAGGCCTCGCGGCCGCGGTCGATCGCCGAGGTCAGATTCTCACGTTGGCGGCTGACGTACTCGCCGCCGCGACGCGCCGCATCCGAGGCCCGCTCCCGGCCTTCCCGCGCCTTCTCGTTCAGTCGGCGGCGGGTCTCCTCACCGGCGCTCGGCGCCCACAGCAGCGCCACCGCGGCGCCACTCACGGCTCCCAACACGAACGCCATCAACACCGTCCCCGCCTGTCCATCCTCTCGTGCCATGTTCGTTCTCCTCGCGAAGTCGTCTCCGTCCCATCATCTCACACTCGGGCCGGACGCCCAGGCGCCCGCGGGCGGCGTCACGTGAGGGCCTGACCGGGACTCTTCAAGGCCGTGATCTTGTCGCGGAGCGCCGCCGCGCGCTCGAACTCGAGGTTCGCGGCCGCTTCCCGCATCTCGGTATCCAGTTGACGCAGGTGCTCGTCCAACTCGGCCCGGCTGCCGAACTCTTCGGTCGGCTCCTTCACGACCGGCACCGTGACGTAATCCTGCTCGTACACACTAGACAACACGTCGTCGATCTCCTTGACGATCGACGAGGGCGTGATGCCATGCTCGGTGTTGAACGCCTCCTGGAGGGTGCGCCGCCGCGTCATTTCGTCGAGCGCCGTCTTCATCGAATCCGTCACCACGTCGGCATACATGATGACCTGCCCCCGGACGTTGCGCGCCGCTCGGCCGGAGGTCTGGATCAGCGCCCCGGAGGATCGGAGAAAGCCCTCCTTGTCGGCATCCAGAATGGCGACGAGCGACACCTCCGGGAGGTCGAGGCCTTCGCGCAACAGGTTGATTCCCACCAACACGTCGAAGGCGCCACGTCGGAGGTCACGCAGGATCTGCACCCGCTCCAGCGTCTCGACCTCGGAGTGGAGGTAGCGCACCCGCACGCCGAGTTCCTGGTAGAACTGCGTGAGATCCTCGGCCATCCGCTTGGTCAGCGTGGTCACGAGCACACGTTCGCCCCGTCCGGCGCGCTCACGGATCTCGTGGAGGAGATCGTCCACCTGCCCTTTCACGGGGCGAACGTCGACCTCGGGATCGACCAGGCCGGTCGGTCGGATGATCTGCTCGACCACGCCCCCCTGGCTCCGGTCGAGCTCGTAGGGCCCGGGCGTGGCCGACACATACACGACCTGTCCCACGCGGCCTTCCCACTCGGTGAAGTTGAGCGGTCGATTGTCGAGCGCCGACGGGAGCCGGAACCCGAACTCGACGAGCACCTCCTTGCGCGACCGGTCCCCATGATACATCCCGCGGACCTGGGGCACGGTCTGATGGCTCTCGTCGACGATGGTCAGCGCGTCCGGCGGCAGGTAGTCGAGCAGTGTCGGCGGCGGCTCCCCCTCGGCTCGACCCGAGAGATGGCGGGCATAGTTCTCGATGCCGTGG
>CAJWMX010000702.1 GCA_913043805.1 uncultured Acidobacteriota bacterium
GAACCGGCGGCTCGCCGAGATCCTGGGCGGCATAGCAGGGATGGCGGCTCGGGACCGCCGGCTGCCCCGACTGGGGTTCGTGGCCCGGGGGGAGTTCGGCTCGGCCGGCCTGGTGCAGGCTTGCCTCGAAGGCGCGCTACTGGGGGCGTTCCGTGATCTCCGTTTCAAGACCGCGCCCACGCCGTCGCCACCAGTCGCCGAGATCCAGATCCTGGCGGACGCTGACCTCTGGTCGCCCGAGCACGACCGCGCGGTGACCCAGGCCAGGGCCCTGGCCGCCGGCGCGAATCTGGCGCGGGAGCTCTCGAACGAACCGGCCAACCTGCTCACGCCTCGGGCGTTTGCCGAGCGTGCCGCGGCACTGGTGGCCTCTGACCGGACCTCGGTCGAGATTCTCGACGAGGACGCCATCTCGAAGGAGGGGATGGGACTCCTGCTGGGCGTCAGCCAGGGGAGTATCGAGCCGGCACGGGTGATCGTCATGCGCCAGACGCCAGCGGGCGCCAGCCCGGGCCCTACGTTGGCCCTGATCGGCAAGGGCGTCACCTTCGACACCGGAGGGATCTCGATCAAGCCGGCCGACAGCATGGACCGCATGAAGCGGGACATGGCGGGAGGAGCCGCGGTCATCGGCGCGATGGCGGCCCTGGACCGGCTTCGGGCACCGATATCGGTGCTTGGCATCGTGCCTGCGGCGGAGAACATGCCGGGCGGCCGGGCGATTCGCCCCGGAGATGTCCTGACCGCCGCAAGCGGGACAAGCGTGGAGGTGCTCAATACCGACGCCGAGGGGCGCCTCATCCTGGCCGATGCGCTCACCCTGGCCCAGCGGCTAGGGGCCACGCACCTGGTCGATATCGCCACCCTGACCGGCGCCTGCGTCATCGCGCTCGGGCACCATGTGTCGGCTCTAGTCGGGCATCCGGATGACTGGGTCGACCGGGTCCTCGGAGCCGCCGCCGCGGCGGGGGAGCGGGTGTGGCCGCTGCCGGGGGATGACGACTACGACCGACAGCTCGACAGTGAGACTGCCGATGTCGCCAACATTGGCGGTCGACCGGCCGGCGCGATCACGGCTGGACTGTTCCTTAAGCGGTTCAGCGGCGGACTCCCCTGGGCGCATCTGGACATCGCCGGAACCGCCTGGTGGGAAGAGGCGCAGGCCTGGCATCCCAAAGGGGCGACCGGGGTCGGGGTCCGGACCCTTGCCACCCTGGCGCTCTCAATTAGTGACGAGGAGAGGGAGTCACTCAGCGGGTCCGTGTAGTAGCATGTCGCCATGCTGCAGGAGTCGTCGACGCCGGTCCTCATCGACGTCGGCGAGGCCGCGGCGGGTGCCGCCACCGAAGAGATCACCGTGGCCGACGTGCTCGTCAGCGCCTTCAGCTTTACCGGCGTGATTATCGTGGTCGCGGTGCTGCTGGCCGTCGCCTTCGCCGGCGGGCTGATCTGGCTGCGCAAGCTCAACCCCACGAACTCGCTGAATGGCGAAGAGACCGAGCGCACGCGGCTCGACCTCAACCAGCCGTCAACCGACCAGCCGGGCTAACCCGCCCAGCCTCGCCACCACCTAGTTGTCGTCGTCGGCCGCGATCCCCAGCGGCTTGAGCGTCGTCTGATAGTCGACCACGGACCGGAAGAGCGCCTCGGCGATCCGGTCCCGATAGGCATCGGTGGCCAGGAACGCAGCTTCTTCGGCGTTGGTAAGGAAGGAGATCTCGGCGAGCACGCTGGGCATCGTGGCTCCGATGAGGACCACGAACGGGGCGCGCTTGACGCCCAGATCCTGGGCGGCGGGGTGGAGCTCTCGCACGCCGTCAACGAGATGCCGCTGGACGAGCTCAGCGAGGTCTCGCGATTCAACGATCTTGTTGTTGGTGGCGATCGAGCTGACCAGGGTAGGCAGATCGCTCATCCGCTCGGTGGCCGACGCGTTCTCGCGCGCGGCAACCCGCTGAGCCATCGGGTCGGTGGCCAGATCGAGGTAATACGTCTCTATGCCGCGGGCGTCAGCATCGCGCGCGGCATTGGCA
>CAJWMX010000703.1 GCA_913043805.1 uncultured Acidobacteriota bacterium
CCCGGAGCGAGCGACGCAGCTCCGCCTCGCGTTGTCGCTGCATCGTCACCTGGCTCAGCGGAAGCACCGCCGAGGCAAGCACCATCAGCATCGCGCTGACAACCAGCAGCTCGACGAAGCTGTAGCCACGCGACGAGCGTAGCCGGGTCAATAGAGACGCAGGGGTCCGGTCAGGCATGGGCGACTCATTGGGCGGTCACCGTGACCGGGGAGAACGTAAGCGCGATCGGCGCCCCTCCCGGGGTCATCGCGGTACCGCTCACATTGAGTGTAACCGACCCTGGGCCGATCGCGTCGAACAGGACGGCCGCGAGCAGACCCGCGCCGGCCGCGCTGGTCGGGTCACTGGTCCGGGTCGCGGTAATGTCGATGCGACCAGCGGCGGAATCGACCTGCTGCATGAAGGCCACGTCGTTGCCCCCTTGCCGCATGAAGCTGCCTTCCTGCACCGTCCGGAGCCGCAAGACATTGGGGCCGAACATCAGCGACAACGAGATGGTCGACAGCTGCGAGGCGCCGCTGATCGAGAGCGGCACCGTGTAGGGGCCTCCGCCGACCCTGAACTGGCGTCCAGGTGGCGTCACCGAAGCGAAATGGGTTTCGGCGCTCCGGCTCCGGGTCCGAGCGCTCGCCGGCCATCTCTGCCAATCGCACGGGTTGCATGTCGTCCTCACCGCCGGCCCTCGGAGCGCCCGCGGGCGTCGCGGGCGCCGGCGCTACGCCTCCGGTGGTGTCACCGACCTCGGGCAGCCCACACCCGCCGAAGGCCAGCCCGGCCAGCGCCACACCCCACACGATGCCCGTCCTCGAGTTACGACTCCGCATCAGGTCCGGCCCAGTAGTAGGTAGACAGCCCCAAGGTCAGGATGAGCTCTTCCTCGTCCTCATCGCCCTGACTCAGGATGACCTCTTCGATCAGGATGAACTCCAGCGCCGTCTCCAACGAATAAATGAACCGTCGTATGTCCTCATACTCGCCAACCAGCATCATCGTGGTGCGTAACTGCGCGAGCAGGCTCTCCCTTCCCTTTGCGGGCACACTGCTCGAACGCTCCAGCACTAGATCGCTTTCTTCGGCAAGTCGGTCGAGGAAAGGCGAGAGAATCACACGCGCGCCAGCCAGATCTCGAGGCAACACTTCTTCGTAGAATATTTTTAACTGACTGTCTGCACTTGACTTGTTCTCGCTCGCCGTCGTCGCCACCGTAAAGGCGGCCCGCACCAGGTCCAGCTGAGCCTCGGCGCTGGCCGTGCGTGTCTCAGATTGCGACACTCGCGTCGACCACGGGTAGACCGCGAACCCATAGAGCGCGATGTCGATCACCAGGATCGCGCTAACCACGGTGACCAGGGTTCGTTTCTCCGCAAGAATCCGGTTGAGAAGGGTCACCGCTCAATTCCTCCGTGCGGCGCATCGTCTGGGCCGTCGGCCTCGGCCGGGTCGTCCTCCATCGTGTCGTCTGCCACGGGGACTTCCTCGGCCGGTTCGTCCTCGACCGGATCGTCGTCGGTGGAACCGTCGTCTTCGCCCGGCGTGACGGACTCATCGAGCGCCGGATCATCGGCCCTCTCTGACTCGTCGCCTTCCGTCGCATCCGCCTCGTCGGGAGCCGGCAGCAACGTCTGCAGGTAGCGGCCCCGCAGCGTCGCCCGATACATGCCGTCCTCGGTCAAATCCGCTTGGCGGTTCAACACCTCGGCAAAGTCGCCCGAGGCTTCCATCGCGTCGATGAAACCGCTGATGTCGTCGAATCGGCGCCCCAGCACCTCCATCGTGACCTCGATCAGTTCGGGCGAAATGTCAGGCTGGACACGGGTCAACATCACGTCAGGCGGTAGCGTGGTCTCGATGCGGTTGAAGAAATCCGTCCAGGAGAATACCCGCTGATCGATCAGGGTGTTGGCCTCACGGGCCGCGGCCGCAACCTGTTCGAGCGCCTCCGGATTCACCGTCTGCTGGAGCTGAGCGGTCTGGGCGCTCAACCGTCCCGTCTCGGCCTCGGCGGTTTCGGCTCGCGCGACGAGAT
>CAJWMX010000704.1 GCA_913043805.1 uncultured Acidobacteriota bacterium
TGGTGACCATGCCCAGCAGGGGCTTCAGCGTGGTCGACTTGCCCGAGGCGTTGCCGCCCAACAGGCAGACCAGCTCGCCCGGGTAGATGGCCAGATCCACGTCCTTGAGGATGTGGACCGCGCCGTAGTGGGTGTTGACCTGGCGGAACTCAAGCAGCGGGGTCGCGCCGTTGGTCGGCGTGGCGTCGCTCATCACTTGGCCTCCACGGGACGGCCCAGGTAGGCCTCGACGACGTCGGGGTTGGTCGACACCTCGTCGTATGACCCCTGGGCGATAGGCACGCCGTGGTCGAGAACCACGACCCGGTCAGAAACGTCCCGGACCACCTTCATGTCGTGCTCGATCATCACGATGGTGAAGCCCCACTCGCTGCGCAGCCGGCCGATCAGGGCCGTCAACTCGGCGGTCTCCATGGGGTTCATGCCGGCCACCGGCTCGTCGAGCAGCAGCAGGCGCGGCTGGGTGGCCATGGCCCGGGCGATCTCGAGGCGTCGCCGGTTGGCGTACGACAGCGCGAAGGCCGGCTGGTCCATCCGGTAGCCGACGAGGCGGTGGCCGAAGAAGCCGAGGACCTCCTCGGCCCGCTGGCGGATCTCCGCCTCCTCCTTCTTGAAGGCCTTCGTCTGCAGCAGCGCACCGAACACCTGCTGGCTGGTCCGGCAGTGCTGGGCAACCATGACGTTCTCGAGGATCGTCATGTTCGGGAACAGGCGGACGTTCTGGAACGTCCGGGCAATGCCCAGCGAGGTGACGATGCTCGGGTCCAGGCCGACGATGGAGTCGCCCTCGAACAGGATCTCGCCCTCGGTGGGGGCCACCAAGCCCGAGATGAGGTTGAAGAACGTCGTCTTTCCGGCGCCATTGGGTCCGATGACGCTGACGATCTCGCCCTCGTCGACCTGGAAGTTCAGGCCCGACAGGGCGTCCAGCCCACCGAAGGTGACCTTGAGGTCACGGATGTCGAGGAGTCGGTCGCTCATTCCTCCTCCCCTCCCTCGCCGCCGCCTGGGACGGTCGTCGGGGCAGCGGCCACGGCCACACCCTCCTCGTCGTCGAGCTTGTCGCCCTCGAGCCAGGCGTCCTGCAGGAACTCGTCCTGGTGGAGCTCGCGGCTGCGTCGAGCGCTCGGCACGAGGCCCTCGGGACGCTTCAGCATCATGAACACCAGTAGCACGCCGTAGATGAGCAGCTTGTAATTCTGGAACTCCTGGAGGAGACCGGGCTGCTTCGGACCGCCGAGCACACCGATGAGAACGAACGAGCCGACGAGGACGCCGGCGATGTTGCCCATGCCACCCACGATCACCACCACGAGGATGATGATCGAGACCAGGATCATGAACGAGGTCGGGAAGATCGAGCCGACCTTGGCGGCCAGCACGGCGCCGCTGAACGAAGCCAGCACGGCGCCGACAACGAACGCCATCAGCTTGGCGTTCACCGTGTTGATGCCCATGGCCTCGGCTACCTGCTCGTCCTCCCGGATGGCCATCCAGGCCCGTCCCAGACGGGACGCCTGCAGGCGCCAAGAGGTGTAGATGGCGATGGCACAGAAGACCAGCACCAGGTAGAAGACCGACCGCGGGTCGGTGCCCTTCACCGTGGCAAAGCCGAGGTCCACGCCGGGGATGTTGGTGATGCCCTGGGCGCCACCGAAGTACGGACCCAGCCAGTCCGACATGAAAAGGAGGCGGATGATCTCGCCGAACCCGAGGGTCACGATGGCCAGGTAGTCACCGCGCATCCTGATGACCGGTGCACCGATCATCAGGCCGGTCAGAGCGGCGGCCAGCACCACGAACACGAGGCTCACCCCGAAGTGCAGTTCGGGGGCGAACCACGGGCTGTTGGGCGAGGTCAGGACGGCGGTCGTGTAGCCGCCGACGGCGAAGAAGGCCACGTATCCGAGGTCAAGCAGTCCGGCCAAACCGACCACGATGTTCAGTCCAAGGGCCAGCAGCAGGAAGATGCCGACGTTGGCCAGCAACTCGTTCATGATCTTGCCGAGGAACATAGGCAG
>CAJWMX010000705.1 GCA_913043805.1 uncultured Acidobacteriota bacterium
CTGCTCGGCCGATGTCGGCTGGACCAGTGACCTGTTTTCCAGCATCGACGACGCCGACCCGGCGCGTCGCTGGCTCGCGCTGGGGCGGGCGCTTGGGCTGCGGTATCGGCAGAAACTGGACCACGTGTTGGTGCGGGGCGCGGCTCCGGTCGCGCCGGCGCGCGTCGTCGAGGGGGCGGTCAGCGGTCCTGCGGCCGTATCGGACCACCTGCCGCTCATGGTCCACATCGACCTGGCGGGGCGGTATCATCGTGAGGATAGGGAGACCACAGGATGATGACCATTCAGAACCAGACGGCCCGTTTTCTGCGGATCCCGTTGTCTCGCGGCAAGGTACTTCGGCTCGGCCCCCGCAAGGAGGGCCAGATCTCGACCCAGGACGCCGAGCGCGACTCGGTCAAGGCGCTCGTCGACGACGGCACCCTCAAGGTGATGGGCGTGGGTCCGCAGGCCGGCTCGTCGTCACCCGCCAATCCCGCCGCTCGCGCCAATGTGCATGGCCACCTGCCGAGAGTGGCGGGGCGCCGAGGCGATCGCTGAGCCGGAGCGCCGGATGATGCCGGACGCCCGGCGGGTCCCGGCTATAATCTGCGGCGTCAATCAGGACGGAGGACTCTCGACTATGGAAGGCAAGTTTATGACGCGGCTCGCCCTGGGCGTGCTGCTGAGCGTGCTGGGGGCGGCGGCCGCGCAGGCGCAGGACGGACCGTGGCAGATCTACGGCACCGACAACGGCGAGTGGCGCAGCTATGCCGGCAACATCGCCGGGCAGAAGTACTCGCCCCTGGACCAGATCGACGGCAGCAATTTCGTCCAGCTCGAGCTCGCCTGGAGCTGGGAGTCGGCCGACAAGATGGTGAGCCGCACCATGTCCGACGGGAGCGAATGGTGGGCGCCGCTCGAGACCATCGTCGAATCGCTGGTCGAGGACACGCCGAACCTGTATCGCACCTCGCATCTTCCGCGCGCTGGCGGCATGCAGGCCACGCCGCTGATGGTCGACGGGGTCCTCTATTTCAATACGGCTCTGTCGCAGGGCGTGGCGATCGACGCCACGACCGGCGAGACCATCTGGGTCTACAACCCGAAGAGCTACGAGGAGGGCACCACCCCGATGAGCGGGACGTTCCGCCAGCGGGGTGTCGCCTACTGGACCGACGGCGAGGGCGACGAGCGGATCCTGTGGGGCACTGGCGCCGGATATCTGGTGTGTGTCGAGGCCAAGACCGGCCGTCCCTGTCCGGATTTCGGTGACAACGGCAACGGGATGGTCGACGCGATGGTGGGCATTCCTCGCGCCGTCCGTGAAGAGCGCGACGAGCTGAATGCGATGCTCTACGGCATCCACTCGCCGCCGATCGTGGTGCGCGACAAGGTGATCCACGGTTCCCAGATCGCCGACCGCCGCCATACCAAGGAGGCGGTGCCCGGTTGGGTGCGGGCCTGGGACATCAAGACCGGTCAGCACGCCTGGGACTTCCACACCGTCCCCAATAGCAACGACGAGTTTGGCGCCGACACATGGCTGAACGAGTCATGGCGATACTCGGGTAACGCCAACGTCTGGTCTATGCTGGCGGGGGACAACGAGCTGGGACACGTCTACCTGCCGACCGGCACGGCCACCAACGACTACTACGGGGCCGACCGACCGGGCGACAACCTCTTCTCGGAGTCGATCATCGCAGTGGACGTCGAGACCGGGGCCAGGGTCTGGCACTTCCAGGCCGTGCACCACGGACTGTGGGACTACGACTTCCCGACCCATCCGAATCTCGCCGACATCACCGTGGACGGGCGCGACATCAAGGCGCTCGTGCAGGTCAGCAAACAGGGCTTCGTCTACACGTTCGATCGGGTCACTGGCGATGCGGTGTGGCCGATTGAAGAGCGGCCGGTGCCCACCGAGACCAACATGCCGAACGAGTGGGTGTCGCCCACCCAGCCGTTCCCGACCAGACCGGCGCCGTTCGAGTATCAGGGCGTGACCATCGACGACCTGGTCGACTTCACACCGGA